>JAQTRE010000053.1 GCA_028711995.1 Dehalococcoidia bacterium
CCATCTTACGGAACAGCTCCATCGGCATCTCGTGACTGTCTTCACATTCATTCACATAGAGGCTTACCTCTTTTTCGGCAAAATCCCTGATCGCTTTCTGAAACATCTGGTGTTCTTCTGGAAGATCAAAGTCCATTACGTAGCTTACTCCTTCCGTCTTATAACACTATATTCCTCCGCATGTTGTAGGTACAGGATCAGAAGACCTATCCATCCCGTCCTAAAGTTATGGAATATCGAATCTACATCAGCCCGGATGTCCATAGAGAGCGCGCGTTGTTCATCTGGAACAACGGCCTCATGCTCAGAACTTGGTCAATGGGGCCGTCCCCGGAAATACTCATATCTCATTAGGACACTCGCAACCTGAGTGGCACTTTTCATCTTTCTCATGAGGCAGTCTTTACGGGTTCCGGACTGCTCTGATATTTCGAGAGTTGGGGCTGGATTGTATTGTGGTGAACCAGGCATCCTATGGCCCACAAAGGAAGGGGCCGGAAAGGCACCCCGCTGGGCTCTCACAAACTTGTCCAAGTGCTAGTGTAGTGTCCTCCGTAATATGCAAACAATATGACCGCTTGCATGGCATCAGTAGGGTATGTGGAAACGAGCCAATGTCTTGGCGATGCTGGATGAACAAAGAATGACTCGGGGAAATCACGACTGGAGCTCGAACGACTCCCAAAAAGGATGTTGCAAGCACGAACTTGTCTGATAGTAGCTTCAGGGACGTCGAGTGATGTTATTGTGAAGGGATTGGGCACATCTCGTACCACTGTGAGCCTCTGAAGATAGAGATTTCAGGAGCTGAGACGTAGTGGAATCTCGACCATTGCCCCAGGTGGCTCTGGCCAACGCCGTCTAATAAAAATGGGAAGAAAGCATCGTGGAAGCGATCTTTCACACCAAACCTTCGGAGCGATATACTGGTTAATGTGATTAGTGTGTCGGTTTCCAGGGGGCAGATCATTTGAAGTGGTTGACAAACATTGCCTACGGATGTTTAATAAGCCTAATTAAACATGACTGAAAGAGTCGCCTAGCGGGCAGATGAATTATCCCTTTGCGGATTCAGTAGGATCTAAAAGTGCTTTCGCAACTCAGCGGTGAGCATTGACTTCATCAATAAATCACGGTTCAGAGACCATTCCTCGAAAGTCATCCGGATCACATTATTATAAATGAGGCGCATATGTCTACTCGGCCTCGGGGTAGTGGAACGACAATGCAGCCCAACGGTACACTTCCAACCGGTGGATCACTATTGGTGGTTATTGTCATAGATAATGGCGAGTTCTATTTACTATGAAGTCCCAAGAAGCCGCTTTCCTAGTGATCAATTAGAAGGGTGGTAGAAAACATGTCAAAAATAAGAATACTCATAGTGGATGATCATAAAATGATGCGCGACGGCATTCGGGAAATATTGCAGCGACAACCCGACTTTGAAATTGTTGGCGAGGCCAGCAATGGAGAGGAGGCGATCAAATTTGCGAACGATCTCCTGCCTGATGTGGTAATTATGGATGTTGGTATGCCTGGGATGAGTGGATTGCAGGCCACCGAGAAGATCAAGGCAAGGCACCCGACCATGCCGGTGCTGGTTTTGACGATACACAGCGAAGATGAGTACATCATGGGGCTTATTGCAGCAGGGGCAGCTGGCTATTTGTTGAAGACTTCCTATAGCAAACAGCTAGTCCAAGCGATCCGAGCAGTCGCTGAAGGAGAATTCGTCTTTGATACGATTGCCTACCACACGCTACTTAAAAATGTTGCGGTTCGCAAACCCAGTTCCCTTAGAATATTTGAGGGTCAATATTTGACACCTAGAGAAACGCAAGTCCTTCAGATGGCCGCTAACAGTATGAGCAATAAAGATATTGCAGAGGCACTCGATATCAGCGTTCGTACGGTAAAAGGTCATCTGGTAAATATCTTCGGCAAGTTGCAGGTGGGATCTAGAACTGAAGCTGTGTTGGTGGCTATAAGAAACAATTGGATTCATATCTAAAGGTTTCAGAGTATTGTTGGGGGTTCCCTGATGAAAGCCGAATTCCTGCGCTCACTTGAAGAAATGAGAGGCGTTCATTTCGTGTTTCAGGATGAAAAACTTGTCTATAGCCGCTTTGACACGGCATCATCAGGGTATGCAACGAGGGATGTCATTGGACTTCCCTTTACGTATGCAATCGCACCGGAATGCCGCGAGGAGGTATTGAAGATAAACCGTGACCTACTGAAAGGACGAGACAAATCTATAGCCTACTATAACACATTGGCACTGGCAAAAGATGGTTCCAGAGTGCCAGTTAGGTGTGCAGTATGGGCAACGATGTATCAGGATAAACCGGCTGTTGCTGGAGTGATGGCACGTATTACAGATGAGGATCAGGCAGCCTCCTTGGCGAGGGAAACGACCAGCGACTATCGTCTCCTGTCGAAAAGTGCCTCAAAAGCTGGCGAAGGAATCATTGCCTTTGAAAAGGGAAATCAAGAGCAACTATCTTGCATTTATGCCAACGAAGAGATTGAAAGACTCTCAGGGCACTTCGCAGATGACATTTTGGGCATGAAGATAAAGGATTTGTTTAGCAACGAGATTATTTGCGAGCAACCAGGCACACCTTTGCGTTATGAATCTGAGGTGTTCAAGAAAGGTGGCGGTACCACACCCGTTGAAATCTGCCTTGGTATGGCTACGCTTCATCCGAAAAGGCAAGTCACAATTGTCTACGTGAGAGACATAACCGAAAGGAAAAGGTGGGAAGCTGCGAACCTAAAGCTACAGCAATCCCTGAGATTCTATGCCAGACAGGTCATAAAAGCCCAAGAGAAGGAGCGCAAGCGTCTGTCCAGAGACCTTCACGACAGCACAATCCAGTCATTGATATCAATATATAACCGGCTGCAGGATATTAATGGTAGGTGCCCTGAGGGCTTTGGTGATTTGTGCGAGGTGATTGAAAACGCGCTAATTGACTTGCGAACTTTCACCTGGAACTTAAGACCACCTTTGTTAGACGATATGGGGTTGGCTCCCACATTACGATGGCTCACTGCCAATACACTGAGAAGCAGTGGGTTAAAAGTAGAAGTATGTATCACAGGACGAGAAAGACGTTTGCCGGATAATGTCGAGTTGTCGGTATTCCGAATTGCCCAGGAAGCCATTAACAATGTCCACCGCCATGCCAAGGCTTCAGTGGCAAAGGTGTCCCTTGATTTTGGTGAGGAATGGATAACCCTGTCAATAAGAGATAATGGCTGTGGCTTCAAGGTGCCAGCCAGACTAACCAGTCTCGCCAACAAAGGCAAGCTGGGTCTTATTGGTATGAATGAGCGAAGTATGGATATTGGCGCTGACATCCATATTAGATCCCAGAAGGGTAAAGGGTCAATTGTCCTGGTCGCAATTCCGATGTCAGGATCGGCTTAACAAAGCATCTATAGCTTGGAAATTTTTGAATACAATCCGCGAGTTACCATTAACCTCTTGTTACTCTCGTAAGCATTCTCCTTTCCACCATTCTTGAATCTGTGTCGCCTTGTACCCGTACTTTCGGACAGGATCGCTAAGCCTTCCGGCCGTTGAAGTACTTGGTGCAAGCAGCTATCCTCTAACCAGAATAGCTATCTCGTAAAATAATCGACAACGATTATCGTAACGTAGAGCACAATGTGTGTATTGAGGAGAACTTGTGATGGGTATGGCGCTTGAAGGCATAAAGGTGTTGGATCTTACCATTTGGCAACAAGGCCCGGTGGCAACACAGATGCTGGCAGACATGGGGGCGGATGTAGTCAAGATTGAAGACCGGGAGAAGGGCGATCCGGGTAGAGGTCTAGTATGGAAGAGCGATCATAGCACTCTGAACACCTATTTTGAGTGTCACAACCGTAACAAGTCAGGCATTACTCTGGACCTTAAGAAAAAAGAGGGGAAGAAGGTTTTGTATCGGCTGGTGGAGAAGGCTGATGTTTTCGTGCAAAATCTCCGCTTAGGGGTTGCAGAGCGATTGAACATCGATTACGCTACGTTCTCTGCGATTAATCCCCGGTTGATCTATGCCTCTGCCAACGGATTCGGTAAAAATGGCCCTGATAGAGAAAAGCCGTCTTTTGACGTAATAGCCCAGGGTAGGGGAGGCATGTTGAGTGTGAGCGGAGATCCCAATGAGCCTCCACCTTTGGTTCAGGTCAATGGCGTTGCCGACTGGGTTGGTGCATTAACGCTTTCTTATGGGATCATGTTAGCGCTTTTTGAACGCGAGCGATCCGGAATTGGCCAGGAGGTGGACGTTTCTCTTCTGGGAAGCCAAGCGGCTATGGGACAACTTGCTCTTCAGCGATGTCTTTTCTCTGGGAAGGCACCAGGCAGAGTGTCGCGGAGAAAAGTTCGTAATGCCCTGTGGAATAACTATAAGGCAGGAGACGGGAAGTGGATCATTCTTGCAGCACTCCAATCTCAGCGATTTTGGCCTGATTTTTGCAGGGTTTTGAATATCGGACAACTTGAAAAGGACCCTCGATTTGATTCGATCGATGGACGGGGTGATAATGCTGAGAAACTGATTGCGATCCTGGATAAAGTTTTCGCCACTCTGCCTAGGGATGAGTGGATTCACAAGCTGGAGGAGGTGGACATCCCCTGTGGTCCGGTAAATGATTATGCCGATGTAGTTGCAGATCCTCAGATGGCTGCCAACGCGTACCTTGTGGACTTTGAACATCCCGTTGCCGGGCCCATAAAGATGGTAGGAATGCCTGTTGGGCTCAGCAGAACGCCGGGAAAGCTGAGGATGGCTGCTCCCGAGTTCGGTCAGCACACGGAAACGGTATTGATGGAATGGGCGGGCTTCAGTTGGGAGGAAATCGAACAATTAAGAACCAAGGAGGTCATCTAATGAAATTCGAAATGAGCAAGCACTTACCAAAGAAAGTCGAGATGGTTGAAGTTCTGCTTAGAGATGGCATGCAGAGTATGACAAAGTTTGTGCCAACGGAAACCAAGCTATGGTTTGCAGAACAATTTATCAAAGCAGGATACAAAACAATCGAAGTCACAAACTTCGGTCACCCCAAAATAATACCTCAAAGCAGGGATGCTGAGGAAATTATGAAGAAAGTCTGGGGTTTGGAGCCGGTAAAGAAGGGCGGGGTCAAGCTGAAATGCTATGGTATGAACAAGAGGGCTTTTGAAAGGGCAGCTCAAGCGAGACAGGGAGGCTATGGGCCTCATCTCATGGCATTCACAATTTCTGCGGAAGACCTTCATGGCAGAAGGAATGCCAACAAGACAAGAGAGGAATTTTTCCGCGAAATTCCGGAGTTGGTGCGGATTGCCAAGGAGAATGATTTTGACATCGATATGGCCATATCCTGCGTCTATGGCTCGCCACTTGCGGGACCAGTTCCCGTGAAGAGTGTTGTTGAGATAATGGATCGTGGCCTTGATTTGGGAATACGTAACTTCACTCCTTGCGACACCACCGGGGAATGCAACCCGCTGAGAGCCCATGAATACATGGCCACTCTGGTGGATCGGTATGGAAAGTACGACAGTGAGGTCAAATTCAGGATATCCCATTTCCACGAGGCCCGGGGCATGGCTTTGGCAAACAACTTAGCAGCCATCACGGCCGGTGCCAGAATAGTGGAAACCTCTTTAGGACTGGGCGGAGGTCAACCGGCAAACATAGTCGATGCTGTGCCTGGCATCGGGACCGGCCCCACCTACACTAACTTCTGTGGCACCGGCAATAGCTCAACAGAAGATATCCTTGTAATGCTTGATGAAATGGGGATCGACGTAGGGGTTGACATTGACAAAATGCTACAGCTCGGCAGGGTGTTCGAATGGGTGGTGGAGCAGAGTCTGCCTTCATGGTGCACAAAGTCGGGCAGACCTGTCAAGTATCCTGTGGAATGGAACATACCCACTGCGAATATGGAATTTGTGCCTCCTTACGGGCCACCACAGACGTATTGGGCATATCCTTCCAAGTACAAACCGGCCTCGCCCGAATTCATAGCGAAGGAATTCGAAGGTCGTGAGTTGAGGTGGGATTCATGGGGAAAGGGGGCAAGCGCCTTGGAGGAAGACCAACCGGCAAAAGCTATCAAAGACAAGGCTCTTGTCAAGGCAAGAAGCTGAAAGTAACATGTAACAGGATAGGTGTGGGCTAATGGAAGAGTTACCAAATACTGTTCCATCGATCTGTTCGGACCAGTATTTGGCGTCTTATCAAAGGTCGTCAGGAGCGCAGGAATCTTCACAGTTCATGCGGTTAGGATGAAGGGTGATGTGTCGGCAACGACAGATCACCCTTTTCGTTATGAAATCGAAGAGTGTGCTGGATTGGCCAGAGTGACCAGAAAACTTCAAGGGGGATTAGGATCGTGATACTGTCGAAGTTTCAGCTCACAGACAGGGTGGCAATCGTAACCGGAGCGGGGAAGGGTATTGGTAAAGGCATTGCTCTTGGCCTTGCGGAAGCTGGGGCAAATGTGGTTGTCGTCGCGCGGACAGTGGAACATATTGAAGCCACCGCTGCCGAAGTCCGTGCTCTTGGTCGGCGTACCCTGGCCATACCCGCAGACGTCCGCAATAGTGAACAGGTGCAAAATGTGGTGCAAAAGACGATCGCAGAGTTTGGGCGGATTGACATTCTGGTGAACAATGTTGGAGGAGGTGGCTTTCCATCTTCCTTCATGGATATCAGCGAGAATCGGTGGGACGCCGTGCTGCGCGTAAACCTGAAGTCTTGTGTCATATGTACACAAGCCGTATTGAAGACGATGTTGGGACAGAGGAGCGGGGCCATCATCAATATTGCATCCGGCGCGGGACTGGTGGGCACGCCGCGTCAAGCCGCTTATGGGGCGGCCAAAGCAGCTGTTGTCAATTTGACCGACTCGCTTGCATCGGAGCTTGCCCCTTTCAATGTCCGCGTCAATTGCATCGCCTCAGGCCCCATCGCCACGGAGGGATTAGTAGAGACTATGTCGGAGGCGGCAAAGACTGAATTGATATCCCACCTGGCGATCAAGCGTTTGGGTACGCCACAGGATATTGCTGCGGCGACAGTCTTTTTAGCAGCTGATGCGTCAGAATGGGTTACGGGAAAGACTCTCCAGATCGATGGGGGATACCGCTGTCCGCACATGCTGGTCTGATCCTTGGCTCATAGCCGCCTGGTCAATTGATAGTGATAGCCATACAGGACAACAGCAGCTACTATTTACTGGGCAGGACAAACCCTGCTTAAGTGATACGAACTGACATCCCTCAAAAGGCGTGTCTATCTATCCGGCTGAAGGAGGTTAGTCCGATGGATTTTCGTCTGACCATTGAAGAGAAGCTCATCCAGAAGGCAGCCCGTGAGTTCGCCAAGACTGAGATTGAGCCCATTGCGGACAAGATTGAGCGGGAGAAGAAAGTCCCGCGTGAGATCGTCTACAAGATGGGGAAGGCCGGTCTTCTGGGAATGCCCTTGCCCAGAAAATACGGGGGCGGCGATTCGGGTTATCTCAATTGGGTGCTGGCTCTGGAACAAATGCACTATCCGGTGTCTGCAAGCAGCAGCTTCATGAACATGTGCGGCATGGTAGGTTTGGGTATCGTTAAGTTCGGGACGGAAGAGCAGAAAGAGCGGTTTTTGAGGCCGATGTGCACTGGCGAGACGGTGGGAAGCTGGGCCTTTACGGAGCCGTCTACGGGTTCTGATCCCAAGTCGCTGGTCACCAGGGCCGAACGCGATGGCGACTTCTGGGTGATCAACGGCATCAAGCGTTTCAATACCAAAGGGGATCTCGATGGCCCGGCAGTGGTCTTCGCCAATATCGACGGGGTAAAGACAACCGCTTTCATTGTCGATAAGAACCAGGAAGGATACATAAACTCCAAACCTTACGAGCTGATGGGAAACCTGGGGACTGAGACGATGGACACCCGATTTATTAACGTGCGGGTACATAGGAGCCGGCTTCTGGGTGAGGTAGGGAAGGGATTCAATATCCTGCTGGCGGCGGCGGCAGTGGGCAGGTTGGGGCTATCGATCAAATCGGTGGCTATGGCTCAGGCTGCGCTGGATGAAGGAGTCAAGTATGCCAAACAGAGGACCCGGAGAGGCGTGCCCATCGGTTTCATGCAGGCCATCCAGTGGCTGTTGGCCGAGGCCGCAGTCCGGGTGGAAGGCTCACGGTGGATGACCTATAGAACCGCATCTCTAAAGGACCAGGGGTCTGATATCCTCAAAGAGTCTTCCATGATCAAGTTGTTCACCACCCGAATGGCCAAAGAGGCAGTGGATATGAGCATGCAGATTCACGGCTCGTATGGCTTTATCAGGGATTTCAAGATCGAACGAATTTATCGGGCGGTCAAGGAGAATGAGCTGATTGAGGGATCAAGCGAGGTTCAGAGGTCCATCATCGCCGGACATCTGATGAATTAGGGGGCTCTGAGTAAGTATTATTCACCCCCCAAACCCCCGATAGAAAGCATCGTCCACCACTTGGCAAGAGATTCCTTAGCATCGGGAGGTCTCCCACCAGCGGTTGAGGGCCTGTCGAGGGGATGTCCCTCGGTTCTTTCGCCAAATACATTTGAGGTAGGCTTGAGATGAAAATTATTGTCTGCATAAAGCAAGTTCCCAGCGCGGCCAAGGTGCCCATCGATACTCGTACAGGTGCTCTGGTGAGGGAAGGGTGCCCTTCCGATATCAACTCGGACGATAAACACGCCCTGGAGGAGGCGCTGTTGCTCAAAGCCAAACACGGGGGGAGAGTGACGGCCGTCACCATGGGCCCGCCTCAGTCAGAGGAATCGCTCCGGGAATCCCTGGCCATGGGTGTGGATGCGGCGATACTGCTCAGCGATCCGTCCTTTGCCGGAGCGGACACATCGGCCACCTCGTATGTGCTGGCAAGCGCGGTCAGAAAGCTGGGAGACTTTGACCTGATTCTCTGCGGAAAGCAGACTTCGGATGGCGATACCGCCCAGGTCGGGCCGCAACTGGCCGAAGAGCTTCAGTTGCCCCAGATCACCTATGTGCGCAAGCTCCAAATCGAGGGGGGAACTCTCCAAGCGGAGCGATCACTTTCGGACGGCTATGAGGTGGCGGAGGCGAAGTTGCCCCTTCTGGTAACCGTCACCAAGGAGATCAACACCCCTGGAAAACCGACCATTGTCGACATCCTGGACGCATGCAGACAAGAGGACGTCACGGTTTGGAATGCCGATGACCTCAATCTGAATAAGGACAAGATCGGTCTCGGTGGTTCACTCACACAAATGACCCGGGCATTCGTCCCTCAGCCGCGGAAACGGTCGGGGAAGATTTACAAAGGCTCGGTGGAGGATGCGGTTCAAAATGTCCTGAATGATCTGGAAGTCAAGCATTTGATCTGATCGGGAGGAGAAATGAGCTTTAACGAATATCATAGCGTATGGGTCTTTGCCGAGCAGACGAACGGTCGGTTGAGCGCTGTATCCCTGGAGTTGCTGGGAAAAGGGCGCGACCTAGCTGGCAGTCTAAACACACAACTCTCCGCAGTTCTGCTGGGCTGGCAGATGGAGAATCTGGCTCAAGACCTGATCCACTACGGCGCTGACAAAGTGTATCTTGCCGATGATCCTCAACTGAGCCACTACATGACAGGTTCCTACACAACTGTCATAACCAAGCAGATTCTGGAGTCCAAACCGGAGATACTGCTCTTCGGGGCCACCGATATCGGCAGGGACCTGGCCCCCAGGGTAGCTAAGAGGTCGGGGGTTGGCCTCACCGCAGACTGCACCGATCTGGCTATCGAAAAGGAGAGCGGCCTCCTGTTAAGCACCAAGCCCGGCTACGGAGCGAGCATGATGTACATCTTCGTCTGCGCCCAGGCTAGACCGCAGATGGCCACCGTTAGGCCGGGCGTGATGCGGGCGCTGGAAAAAGATGCCAAACGCACAGGGCAGATCATCCATGTTCCCGTACGGCTGGAAGCCTCCGATATGCCGGTCAAGATCGTGAAGAGGGTTAAGGAGATCAAGAAAGGCGCTAAACTTGAGGAAGCCCGGATCATCGTCGGGGCGGGCATGGGCGTGGGTTCGGCCGAGAAATTTGCCGTGATCCATCAGCTCGCCGAAGTGTTGGGGGCTGAGATAGGAACCACCAAGTATCCCTTAGACGAAGGCTGGATCACGGGTGATCGCATGATCGGCCAAACCGGCAAGACGGTCAAACCGCAACTCTATGTCGCCTGCGGCATATCGGGAGCCATCCAGCACATCTCGGGTGTGTGGGACTCCGATACCATCGTGGCCATAAATACAGATCCCCGGGCAGATATCTTCGGCATTGCGGATTACGGCATCGTGGGCGACCTCCATGAGGTCATTCCCGCTCTGATTGAGGAGCTAAGTAAACGGCATACATAACCCGTCCTGATTTCAGGGGAGACAAGGATAGATCGAATATCGGAAATTGTGGCCAATGAGGTAGGAGCATATGACAGACAAACCTGCAAGCATAGCGCATGTGGTCGGCGGCATACTAAAGGAAGAGGGAGTGGAGCATGCCTTCGGTGTGTATGGAAATGGTGTCATCTTTCTATACACAGGAGCGTCTGATAACGGTGTAAAACTTGTCAACATGCGTCACGAACAGGCCGCTGCGTTTGCTGCGGACGCTTATGCCCGGGCCAAGCGTCGTCCGAGTGTGTGTATGCTCATGGGAGGTCCAGGCTATACTTATGCGTCCAGCGGCATAGCACAAGCCTACTATGCCAAGAGCCCTGTGGTTGCACTGGTGTCCCAACATCCTACCTTTGATGATGTAAAAGGGGCTTCGGCTAAATCCTATGCTGCTGATGCGTTGAGAGGTATTGCGAAACTGACCACCAGGGTGGTTGACAGACGCCTCGTTGCCCATCATGTGAAGCGAGCGTTCATAGAAGCATCTGCGTATCCGCCTGGACCAGCAGTGGTGGAAATTCCGGAGAACTTCCTGGCCAGCCAGCGTGACGTAGGTGAACAGCGAGGATACCAGAAGTCGTATCTCCACGAGCCTCCCATGCCGGGTGGGGCTGATAGCAAGGCGGTGGAGCAAGCGGTGAGGATTCTCCTTGAGGCCGAAAGGCCAGTGATTGCAGGGGGTGATGAGATATACTGGGCAGGAGCCTGGACGGAACTCAACGAATTCGTGGAACTGGTCCAATGCCCGGTCATGACAAGACGGGTGGCACGTGGTGCCGTTCCCGAAAACCACCCCCTGGCATTTGGAGGCCGGGCCAGAGGAGATGTGCTGGCAAAGGCTGATGTGGCCATGATAATCGGATTATCGCTTGGATATCTGGAGAATTATGGTGAGTGGGCTCGGCACACTAGACTCATCCAGGTATGTCACAGCGAGCAGGAAATCCATTGCGGTTCGCCGACGGAAATGGTTCTTCTTGGTGATGCCAAAGCCATCTTAAAGCAAATGATCGATTACGCTCGAACCGCATCGGTCGAGCCTACAAGAAGACAAGCCTGGCTCGATGCTGTGGCCGGTATCAAGAGAGCCCAGTCCCAGAAGCTGAACAAGGCAGCAGAGAGAGCGTGTGTAGCTAGCCCTATTCACCCCGCTTTTCTGGCCAAGGAGATTGTGGAGTTTTTGGACGATAGCGCCACAATCGTCTTTGATGCTCTGGTGGGAAGCTCATCCCTGACGGAAAGGATCGAATCAAAGTTTGCCGGGCAGATACTGGATACGGGAGAGTGGATCACCATAGGGCATGGAGTGGGCATGGGAATCGGAGCTCAACTGGCCCGGCCAGGCAAGCAGGTCTTTGTGATGATGGGTGATGGGGGGATTGGCGCCGGTGGATTTGATATCGAAACAGCCATTAGATGCCGCCTGCCCGTGGTATATCTGATCAATAACAACAGTTCCTGGCTGAGCAGCATGACCGACAATTTCTGCCGCGAGTTGCGCCTTGCCGATGGCCGGATAGGGAATGTTTCCGATCTGACGCCCGGTGTCCGTTATGACAAGGTTTTTGAACCTTTTGGCTGTCATGTGGAGCATGTGGAACATCCTCAGGATATTCGGCCTGCTCTTGAGCGCAGCTTCAACTCAGGGAAAACCAGCGTGATCGATGTGGTGGTTGATCGTCACGTTATTCATCCCATGTTTCTGCGTGGTGGCCAGTTGTTCCGGGCTATAGGGCCTGATAGAATGTCGGAATTCGGACGGCGCGCCGCCTTCTCTGAGCTATTCCCCAAGAAGGGTAAAGAGGAAGGCACGATGGATTAGGAAGACAACCTGAGAGCATCGGCCTAGTAAAGCGTCCCCTGCAAGCTCAGACGTCTCTTCCGACCTGTGCCCCCTCGGCGATAGCCTCTAGGGCTGTGCGAGGATTTTTGGCGTCTCCTATCACATGGAATTCAGCCACTTTGTCCTTGAGCACCGAAGTCAGTTCATCGATCGGCTTCACCCCCAGAGCTAGGACGATCAAGTCGATTCCACGGATAGTTGATTCCGTGCCGTTCTGAGCGATCGCCACCCCGTCGTCCAGAACCTCTTTGACTGTAGCAGAGGTAGTCATCCTCACTCCCTTTTCGCGCAGTCTGTGCAGGAGCCAGGCTCGTGGCCCGCCGGGCATATCAGTAGCGATAGCGGGTAACATCTCCACAATGCTCACCACCGCACCACCTATGGTCATCTCACTTTGTTCGGCCACGAATTCAGCTACCTCACAACCCACCGCACCTCCCCCGATGACCAGAACATTCTTAAACCTCATGGCGACTGCGCCACCCAGCACATCATGGGCAGTAACCACGTTCTTTCCATCGATTCCGGGAAGATCAGGGATGCAGGGACTCCCTCCTGTGGCTATCACTACAACATCCGGCTTGATCTCCCCAATCAGATTCGGTGTAACCTCCGTATTCAGCTTGGTAATGACACCAGCTTTTTCGATCTGCCGGGAGAGATATTGTATTGCCAGCGACAGGTCCTGTTTGTAAGGGGGAATAGATGCCAGATTGAATTGTCCTCCCAGTTTCCCCCCTTTCTCGCACAAGCTGACCTGATGCCCTCTCAGAGCCGCTATCCGGGCTGCCTCCAATCCGGCGAGGCCTCCGCCAGCTACCAGCACCTTTCTGGGCTTCTTTGTTGGGATAAGGGTCATCTCTTTCTCCCTACCCACGGATGGATTGACCATGCAGGTCGTCTCTTTACCGACACCGCCGGCAGTACACCGGCAGCACCCAACACATGGGATAATGTCCTCGAATCTTCCCTCCGCTGCCTTTCTGGGTAACTCAGGGTCAGCCAGAAGAGCCCTTCCCATAACCACCATATCTGCCTGGTTTTCATTCAGGATGTGTTCTGCCAGTCGGGGATCAGTGATTCTCCCCACCACCATTACAGGTAGCTTTGTCACTTTCTTCACGGCTACTGATAAGGATGCGTTTAAACCTCGAGGCGAGCCGTTGGGAGGTATCACTCGCCATAACAGTTCAGGATAGACTCCGGCCGAGACGTGAAAAGCAGCCACCCCTGCTTCGACAAGTATCGGGACGATGTATTGTGTTTCCTCGATAGGCCGCCCACTCGGCACCAGATCGTCGCCAGAAATTCGCAGGACGATGGGAAAGTCATTGCCTGCTCTGGCCCGGATACTCTGAAGAACCTCCAGCAGCAGCTTCAGTCTCCCTTCAATCGAGCCGCCATAGGCGTCGGCCCGTTTGTTTCGCAGGGCCGACAGGAAACACCCCAGCAGGTGATAGCTATGGGCAGCGTGTACTGCTACTCCATCGCAACCTGCATCTCTCACCCGCCTGGCCGCCTCGCCAAACTGGTCTATCACCCTTTCGATCTCTTCCAGAGAAAGTTCTTTGACCCGATGTCCCGTCAGTTTACTCAATGTAGGGGAGGGCCCAATCGGTTCGATCCCCTGAAGCGAGCAAAAGGCATCCGGTCCCCGGTGCACAAGCTGCGGTATTACCCTGCCTCCATGAGCATGGACCGATTTAGCCAATTCTTTAAGACTCGGGATCTGCCTGTCATCCCAGACACCGATGCCATATGGAAAGTACGGCGACGGGTAGGCCACCGATGTGTCTCCCAGAGTAATCAGCCCGACTCCGCCTTTGGCCCGTGCCTCATAGTAATCGATCATCTTCTGAGAGTAAGTGCCTTCTTTGGCAGCCCACCACATGTGCATTGGAGCGAGGACAATACGATTGTTTAGCTCCACTCTCCCGATCTTGATCGGGCTGAACATCTTTTTTAGTGCTGCCATTTCAATCTCCCTCTTTTCAGCGCAACAGCTATCACCTGTTTGGTGAAATCAGAGCTTCATTGGGTATCACTATGGCTGGTGCGTGTTGGTTGCTTGAGAAATGAGACTTGATTCCCGCATGGAGTGTGCTTACCTTTGAAAGTGGCGCAATGGATGTTCACGGAACTTCAGAGCGTGAGACCGAATTTCTAATCAAGCGGGAGTTCCCCGCCTGTGAAGGCGGGGGTGAGAGCCGATTCCTGCGAAGCAGGACAAGCTCCGCTTGAACCCGCAAGTACCACGCCTGTAAAGGCGTGGGTATCTATATCACGCCCTCCAGCGGATTACGATCACAAGCCCAATCCGCCCCTATCGAAATCATCATCGACAGGGGCGGATTGGGTGTTGTACTTGGTATTGAGGTTTCTATGCTTTCGCGTCGAACTTAGCGCTGGCTTGCACCTGTCTTGAGGATGCCTTGGAAGGTTTCAGGATCGGATATCCCTTCCGGCGAAGTTCAGCCAGCACTTCGGGAGTTCCTGTCTTCATGACAAGATCTTGGAAGTCTTCGGGTATCTTGCTAGTATCGCAGGAGAGCTTGGCAAGGACCGTCATATTGAATGTTTGCAGCGTTGGATTCCAGACCTTGGGATCCGTCAATACGTTAATCACCGAGGTCTTGCCCGAATTGAAGGCCCGATCCAAGGCCGGACGGATATCCGCCGGGTCAGCCACCGTCTCGCCGTAGCAGCCTACCCGCTCGAACATCTCATCGTACTTGATATCGGGGAGCATATCCCACGGATAGACCTGCCCTTTATAATACGCGTCGTAAGAGCCTGCCAGCCATGTGCTGTTATTGCTGACTACATACACTATGGGAAGCTTGTATCGTGAGGCGGTTTCGATGTCCATGCCGCCGATACCCAATCCCCCATCACCCATCATCACACAGACCTGTTTTCCCGGCCGCGCAAGTTGCGCCCCGATGCCCATGCCGATACCATGCCCCACTCCACCCCATACCCCACAATCCAGAACCTGCCCGGAATACCTGGCTCTCAAACGGTCGGTGAGAAAGGCCGAACCGACATAGGCATCATAGACAATGGTGGCATCGGGATCCAGGAAATTGGCAATCTCGTCGGCCAACCGCACTGTGTGTATAGGCTTGGCGTCGGCATACTCGGCGAGGGCCTCAGCCTGCCATTGGGTGTGCTCGTCGCGGCATCGATCAAGATGTTCCAGCCAAGCGGTCCGTTTCGGAGCTGTCTTTGTCAGACTTCTGGCGCAATCGATCATCTGTCGAAGGACCGATTTGGCATTGCCGATTATTCTGAGGGCTATGGGGAGAGGCTGCCAAGCATCCTCCGCCGATTCGTGGATGATAATCCGTTTTGCCTTGGCGGGCCATATCGGCGGCAAACCATGCCCCTCAAGGCCACCCAAATGCAGTCCGATAATGGCTATGACATCGGCATCCTTCCAGAATCTGCCGCGATAGCCAGCTCTCACGGCCAGCGGATGGTCCTCGGCTACGGCGCCTCGGGAGATTCGGCGGGTGTGCACTGGAATGTTCAGCAACTCCACGAGTTCCTGAAGCTCGGCCGCCGCATCAGCCCAGTGTATGCCTTCTCCAGCCGCTATGATCGGCCTCTCTGCCTCAAGTAACATGCGGACAGCCTTCTCGATCGCCTTGGGATCTCCGCAAGTAGGGGCAGGTGGTGCTTGTTGCTCCAAGGGAACATCTCCCACGAGTTTGCTTTCGTCCCCACTGGTCAAGAGTGAATTCATATCCATAGAGAGCACGATCGGGCGCGGAGGATAGACCATGCAATCATAGAGCGCCTTGCGCAGGTAAAGGGGGATATTCGCCCACTCGTACATCTCCAGGCTCCATCGGGTGATGCCCCGGGTCAACTCCTGGGGATAGGCTTCCTGAAATGCGCGGCCGAAATATTGACCTCTGGTGTGCTGTCCTGTGAAGGCGACCATCGGAGCACGGTTGTACCATGCTTGCGATATTCCAGAGATCATGTTGGTAAATCCGGGGCCCGCCGTTCCGTAGCAGATGCCCGGTGTGCGCGTGCATCGCGCATACGCCTCGGCCGCATAAGGTCCGGCTTGCTCGTGGCGCAGGTGAAGGCGCTCGATGCCGAATTCATGAAATCCGGTTTCGAAGGGCCAGACATGGCCGCCATGAATTCCAAAGACGTACTTGATTCCGTGTTCCTTTAGAATTCGACCGACTATTCGTCCGCCATGCATGGGATAAGGACGCGCCGGCGGCTTGGGAGTATCAGTGGTTCTCTTTGTGTCGTCCATAACTCATTCTCCTTGTATGATATGATTTGCGAGATGTTGAGTAAATTAGATCAGGCGCGCGGTATGAAAGCCCTCCCACATCGCATGGATAATTCTCCTTGGCTTAACGCAGTCACCAATGGCAAAAAGCTCGGGGACTTTGCCCTCAAGAGAATCTCTCAGGCTGGAATCCGGAGAGAAACCCAGACAATGCACCATGCAGTCAAATTCGAGCTCTCTCTGTTTGCCATCGATAATTACCGATGCGCTCGATTGGGCCACTTCCAACAGCTTGGTATTCGTCAAGACCTCGATCTTGCTTTTCCCCATTCGGTCAAAGAGGGCCTTTGCGCTGAGGTTGCCGATCCCTTCTGGAACCAGCCGGTCCATCATTTCGATGATCGTTACTTGCTTGCCCTGTTCTGCAAGATACATGGCAGTTTCACACCCCACCAGGCCACCTCCTGCTACAATCACCCTTTCTCCTGCCTTGGCTTTTCCCGTCAGAAGGTCAATTGAACAGCATATCTTCTTATTCCCATCTAGGCCTTTGATCGGCGGCGTCCACGTCGTGGCGCCAATGGCGACGATTGCCACATCCGGATTTAACTGTAACACCAGTTCAGGAGTCGCCTCTTTCATGAGCTCTATCGTGACTCCGACTTTTGTCACTTGGGTAGACAGGTAGTTTATCAACCGGCGCAGGTCTTGCTTGAACGACGGAACAGAAGCGGGTATCAGTTTGCCGCCCAGCTTGGCGCCTTTCTCCCACAATTGGACATCATGGCCGCGTAGCGCTGCCACCCTGGCTGCCTCAAGCCCGCCTGGGCCTCCGCCGATCACCAGTACCGATTTTTTCTGCTGAGCGGGCTGCAGTGCATATTCTCTCTCCATGCCGCTGGCAGCATTGACAGTGCAACTGAGATAGAGCCCGGAGAAAGCCCGATTGATGCAGCCTTCCATATCCCCGATGCATGGCCGGATATCCTCAGTGCGTCCCTGCCTGAGTTTTTTCACCCATTCCGGATCGGCCAGCAAAGGCCTGCCCAGTGCAACGAAATCCGCCTTGCCTTGCCGAAGCACCGCTTCCGCAATTTGCGGGTCACCCAGCTTGCCGTGAGCGATAACAGGGATGCTGACCACCTTTTTTACCGCTTCAGAACACTGAATTTGACAGGCTTGTGGCTCGTATGTCGTGGGCAGCGATTTGTATTGCACCTCAATGCATCCGAAATCAATATGCAGAGCCGCTACGCCGGCTTTTTCCAGCCGCTTGCATATCTCCAGCCCTTCCTCGATTTCGCGTCCACCCGGTATCCCGTGAACCGGGTTGAACTTATAAAGAATGGGGAAGTCACTCCCCACAGCGCTCCTGGCTGCATTGATCAGCTCAATGGAAAATCTGAGCCTACCATCGAGGTTTCCGCCGTATTTGTCTGTGCGCTTATTCCAGAGCGCAGTTTGAAATTGATCCAGCAGGTAGCCACCATAGCCATGCACCTCGATTGCATCACCTCCTGCAATCTTCACCATTCCGGCCGCAGTTGCATAGGAAACTAGCAGCAGGTTGATTTCGTCTAGGGTGAGCTCTCGCGCCTCAATTCGAGGGTCATAGAATGATGGCACTCGAGACGCGGAGACGATTTTGCCGCAGATGGGAGGTGCATTGACACGCCCGAATCCCGGGCTCAGCTGAACCGCAATCTTCGCTCCGTAGTGATGCACGGCATCACAGAGTTCGCCAAGCCGGCTGATGTATTTCGGGCTGTCCAGCCGGCTGACCTTCTCCGCCATGCCTCCCTCCAAACTCGCATTGACAACCGTGGCCCCGGTGATGATGAGGCCAATGCCTCCCCTGGCTCTGGCAGCGTAATAATCGATGACCCGTCGGGATGTGCCTCCATCCAGATCGGAAAGCCCGACCGTTCCCATCGGGCACATCACGATTCGATTCCTAGTTGCCATCGTGCCGATTGTTCCGGGCTCAAGTAATTTCATTGCATTGTCCTTAATTTCTGGTGGGGAGATGATATGGACCTCTAGCTGACGTTGTGTCACGTATATTTGTGTGGAGTATAGATGTTTGCGTAACGTCCGGCAACGATCAGAAGGCCTAGTTATATGGTCCAAAAGTACTAGTGTAATAACATCCCGGAAAACACAAAGGGAAGGGATATTTCCGGAAGCTCTGAGAAGGTGCTGATCAACACCCACGAATTGTGATCTCGGTAGAGGACATCCCCTGGCTGGGGGTCTTTTGCGCCACCTAATCAGAGGCTTCCTTAAATACCAGCATGTTTCCTCTTCATCTCTTCAACCTTTGTCTCATCGATAAATATGACCCTTTATCTGTTCAACATCCATAACTTTAGGACGGGATAAGAGGGTCTTCTGGTCGTTGTTCAGATGTCGTGCTGAAGAATATAGTGATGCTAAGAGAAGATATAGCTTATGTCTCGTCAAATCCCACAAAACCAATGCAAGGAACTAGTCGCGGTTTGCGGGAGTCCTCGGTTCTGTTGGTGATGGTTGTTAAGACGATTATTGCTAGGCTACAGCGGCACTGAGAGAACGAAGGGGGCCGATAGTTGGGATGCGAGTTTTTTCTCTGTTGAGACGGGTTTCAGATCAGCTACCTAAGGAATCTCTGGCAAAGTCTGGATTCATGCGATGATACGGGCAGGTTATTTGAAGAATATCTGCCGACGAACGGTGGCCCCTCTTTTGCCAGCTGGCATGTGACTAACTAGAAGAAGACTCGCCGGGAAAAGTTTCTGGAAGAGGTGGATATCGTGATTCGGTTTCATTCTGATGAGGGGGTAGTCTGCCCGAGAGCGCAAAAGTTCCCCTCTAAGCAATGGGGTAACGATGGAAAACCAACCCAACTGAGGTTCTGAAACCGAATTTTGCAGAACGAAAACACTTTAAGATCATTCTTCGACCACTTAATCAGAGGTTCGTCGGGGTAGAATAGGCGATGGGAATTGGTTCCCATTTGTCAATACCAAGGAGGATATTCAATGAAGCCTGTCGCGGATCGACTCAAAGAATTGCAGGAAAGAATAGATAAGGATACTGCCCAGGGTGGA
>JAQTRE010000054.1 GCA_028711995.1 Dehalococcoidia bacterium
AGTGCTCAAACCCTCAAAACCGAGGGCTTAACCTATGAGAATGTCACTTGAAAGTCAAAACGTCGGTTTCAAAAACCGTGTCAACTTCTTTCAGGGTATTCTTAACCCCTATTCTTAAACGGCCTCTGAGTAACTTCATAGCGCAACGGACAATACCGGCAGCCGGATCGGACTTGGATTCTCGTTTGGACAAGGGTTCCTCTTCCCATACAATACGGTCGCCTGGACGAGAGGGAAGCAGAAACCGAACTTCGTCCCACCCCAACCCGGTGATGTACGCCCTTTTGGGCTCTTGCTCTCTTACCAGCTTCACCCAAATAGCCATGAGGAGGACCGCCGGCGCAATCACGGTGCCGAACCTGGATGTTTTGGCGGACTCAGGATCGATGTGCGACGGGTCCGGGTCCCATTCTTCTCCAAAGGCGATGATTTTCTGCTCGGTGAGAAGATATTCTTTGGAGCGGTATTTCTCATGCAGCTTGATATCTTCATAGTAGTATGATTCAGCCATGGGTATATTATAGTGGAACTGGCATCTATTTTCTCCCTCTGTCAGGAGGCATATTCAGGCCCGCAATACGTTTCTGAAAATATCCAGTGGTTGTGCTCCCACAATGCGATCCTTCCCCTCGATAATGAATGTCGGCGCTGCGCTTACGCCCAGTTTCAAGGCTTCCTTCTTTGCCTCATTCAGGACGGGTTTATAGGTTCCCTTCAACAGAGCGTTTTCCAGGGCGTTCCTATCCAGACCGGTCTGCTGCCCAATTTCGGCAAGGATTTCCAGATTGCCGATATTCTGTCCTTTCAGGTAGTAGGCATCGAACACGGCGCTGTGGAAGGCCTCAAAACGCCGATGTTCCTTGGCAAATTCGGCTGCTTCCAGGGCAAGCAGGGTCAAATCATTGAAGGTGATTCCAACGGGGGCTCCCAGCTGGCGAAGATGTCGGAGCATCCCTTGAACGTCTACCCTCCATGGCAACAGGTGAACCGGAGTTCCCTGGTGGGGTGTATCGGGATGGATTTCAAAGCCAAGCCACTCCACATGCAGATCGAACTCCAGTTGAAGCTTCTCGACAAGTCCCTTGCCGATGTAGCAGAAGGGTCAGATGTAGTCTGAGAAAATCCGTATTTCAATAGCCATCAGATTTCTCCTCTTTGGGAATGGCTTCGCTGCTCTCATTGTATCATTGCGAGCGTCTGTCGAGGGGATAGTGTTTCAGGGACTGTATGAATTGAACTTGATCATAAATCATGTGCCCGTTCACCGTCTTCTCGAAAGGCGATTGCGTGGAGCGAGATCACTTCGCGAGGGTGATGATCCCCAGCAGATCCAGCCCGCGGGTGATCATGCTGACGGCAATGGCGGCAAGCAGGAGGCTGAATACTCTGGATACGGCCTTGATCCCGCCCTGGCCCAGAATAGCCTGGATGCGCTCGCTGAACAGGAAGCTGATCCAGACAATCAGGATATTCAGGGCAAATCCCAGCAGAACCAGATAGAGAGGATAATCATTGGCCAGCAATAGCAGAGTGGTAATTGTGGCAGGCCCTACTGTCAGAGGGGTGCCAATGGGGACGATCGCCATGACCTCTTCCTTTACCGCGTCAACGAAATGACCTGTCATCATCAGTTTGAGAGAGATCACCAGAAGGACAATGCCGCCTGCGATGGCAAAGGAGCCGATGGAAATTCCCATGGCGTCCAGGATGAGTTGCCCCAGGAACAGGAAAACCAGTCCCACAATGCCCGCCGTGGCGGTGGCAACGTTCAGCATCTTGCGCTTATCGGCGCGCGGCATATCGGAACTCAGCGAGAGAACCACGGGGATATTGCCGATGGCGTCGATAGCCACAAACAGCGGAACGAAGACCCTGACGAATTGTTCGGCCCAGCTATATTGATCCATGTGATTAAGTCTTCCTCTGTTTTTACTGACTCTGTGAAGTGCCTTATCGGCGCGTTCTGTTGTGATGCCGACTTATCTGACTACCATCTTCTTGATCAATTCTCTCTTGTGAGCAGCATTTTCCTCAGCAATCCTGCGTGAGAGAAGAAAAAGCCCCTTTCGAGGCGAGATTTATCACTGAAGTATACTTTTCCCGACACCTTGGCCGAGACTTCGTTGCGTTCTGTGACACCATCTTTTCCCAAAGTGGCAATAATTTTAGACTCTACCTTCATGGCAGATTCTAGATGTTTGTTTATTAGGTCCTGCAATTGAGACAGTTTTGTGATTCCTGAAACCTTCAATTCCTGAAGTAGATCGGCATATGGTTCAGAGTTTTCTTTGTTCTGTCTTGGAAGTCTATCATCCAACACTCGCGCCAGAAGATCAACATCCAAAATTGCTCTGGAGTCGGAAACATCCAATGTCCGTAAGCCTCCCTTTCCTGGAGAGCTCGCTCGAATTCGAGATCGACCGTCTCCAGAAGAGCGGAAACACGATGGATGGCACGCCGAATTGGGCGCGGCACACCATGTTCGTGCTTGTATTGCAGTGTATGAGAAGCTACTGCCCATATGTGCTGCGCAACAGTCCGCATTTGGATTTCAGCGCAAAGACCATCAAATGATGCAAATGAGGGAACTACGAGCCAAGATTTTGGAAGCTTGATCTGATAGTGAACGGATTGATACCCTAATTCACTATCACCCAAGCGCTGTCGGGTATCCTCTATGTTTAGAACATCGAAGTTCTTGGCAACAATTTCACAGGTTTTTAATACATCGCGTTGGAATAGCAGAATTAGTCTGATTCCTACTAGGTCTTCTATGTCTTGAGCATTCTTCACTTTCAAGTTCTTGTTTGCGATTTTTTCTCTGAGAGAATCCCAAGACTTGACTCGCTTCTCAATAGGTACAGCCAGAGAGACTTCAGCTGGAACCAAGAGCTCTTGGATTTGCTCGGTCAGCTTGTTGCAGAATCTCTCAGCGAGAGGGACTACTAATTCATAACTTTGCCTTAATCTTCCAATATCTACTTTGGCTACCATTAAGGGTGCTCTCCTCATCCTACGAGCTAGGACGACTTTCCTGTTGCATCTTTCTTGCCATCAATAACTTGTTATCCCAGCTTAATCCCTATCATACCACGAATCGCAGCCCAAGCAACCCAGGCCCACACCTTGAATCCCTGTTTCGCGCAGTTCTCGTCACTACGGGTATGGTATGATATCATCGGGAGTTAGGATCGAAGCAGATGAAGACGGTGATCATTGGACTGGGGAACCCCATTCTGAGCGATGACGGCGTGGGGCCGCGAGTCGCAGCGGTGCTAGAGGAGCGGCTGAAGGGGCAGGACCTGACTGTTCGGGAGACCAGCCTCGGAGGCCTGAGCCTGGTCGATCTCCTGGCGGGCTACGACCGGGCCATCATCATCGACGCTATTCAGACGGTGAACGGAAAACCGGGCGAGATATATCATCTGGACGCCAAGGATTTCGATCACACCCGGCACGCCTCTTCGCCTCACGACCTCAACTTTGCCACTGCCCTGAAATTTGCCAGCCAGATGGGCATGGTAATCCCCCAACAGATCGATATCTTCGCTGTGGAGGCGGTGGATGTGACTAATTTCAGCGAAACCTGCACGCCGGAAGTGGAGCGCGCCATACCGGTCTGCGTTGAGCTGGTCCTGGAAGAGCTGGGAAAGTCATCCGGGGAATAAAGCCTCTCGAGTATGGTCATGAGTCATCCGTAGGGGCCACGTTGCAACGTGCCCTTACATTTCCCCCAACGAGTGTCATATCATGAATTGCAGCCGAATCAACCCAGCCCCACACGTTAAACCCCTGTTTCTCGGATGCTCGTCACCATTGGCATCTTATGATATCATCGGGAGTCAGGATCGAAGCAGATGAAGACGGTGATTCTCGGACTGGGCAACCCCATCCTCACCGATGACGGAGTGGGAAACCGCATCGCCGCGGAAGTGAAGAGAGAACTGGAGAGTCAGGGGCCGACAGTTCTGGAAGCCAGCCTGGGCGGAATCAGATTGCTGGATATTCTGGCCAGCTACGAGCGGGCTATCATCATTGATTCCATTATGACCGGGAGTGGCCAACCGGGGCGGATTCACCGGCTCGAAGCTAAGGATTTCGATAGTGCCCGGCATACTTCGTCCAGCCATGACGTCAGCTTTAGCGCTGCCTTGGAGTTCGGTCAAAAGATCGGCATGGTACTGCCCCGGAAGATCGATATCTTTGCCGTTGAGGTGATGGATGTGAATACCTTCGGCGAAACATGTACGCCGGAGGTAGAACGAGCCATTCCGATTTGTGCGGCGATGGTCCTTGAGGTACTTGGGGAGTCATGCGAGGAATGAGCACCTTCTCATCTCGAGCCGATCTGAATCCACCACGACCCTGATTCAGTTTTCCCCAGCAACCGTCGCTTTCTTCGCTTTTAATCACCTGGGGTTCAATTCCTCGTTGCTTGCGGCGAATCGTCATTCCGGCGAAGGCCGGAATCCAGAAACTGGATGCCCCGTATCAAGTACGGGGCAGGCTTATCAAGTCTGGCATGACATCGGATACCCCGCTGCTTGCGGCGGGGTAGTTCATTTTCCGGCTTAACCATACAAATAGGATCCCCTGCCGACAGCGATCAGTTGATCCTGATCGTTACGCAGTTCGGTTTGAACCGATGCCACCTTGCTCCCAAAGTGAAGGAGCGAGCCGGAAGCCACAAATGATTTTCCTTTTCCGGGCATGAGGTAGTCAACCCGTAAATCAATGGTGCCGCCTTTGCCGATCCGCTTGCCATCCGCCGCATCTTTGCGTTTGGTGAGGAATTCGAGTCCCACCAGGAAAGAGCCCTCGATATCCAGAATGGTGCAGATGATACCTCCATGCAGAATAGGAGAGATCAGAGAATTTCCCACGAATTCATTCCGCATAGAGAATCTGATCTGGCCATTCTCGGCATCAAAGCACTCGTCTGAAAAGCCCAGCAGGGTGTGAAAGGGCACCTGATGGCCATAAAATTCGACGATTTTCCTCACCATCGTTTTGCGATAGTCTTCCAAGATATTTAACCTCCCTGAAACGTATTCGGATTGTTACCCCGGGTCGGGTGGCATTTCCTCAATGCAGGGAACGTGACTTCCCCCGGCTATTGTACCACCTCGAGGGTGATAGTTGTTGCCCCTGTAAAGGGAGGCGCAGTGGTATGGATTTATATGCTAGAATGAGGGAGGTCAAACCGTCATTCCCTCGGCCATCTTAAATGAGAGCGGGCTGCCGATAGTGGGATTCGGTTTCCTATGCAGTTTCTGGGAGAAGGAGACCTTTGAAGGATGTGTTTAGCCATACCGGCGCTGATCCAATCGATTGAGGGTACCATTGCCCAGGCGGATATCGGCGGCATCAGCCGACCCGTCAGTATTCTGCTCACCCCGGATGTGAACGTCGGCGACTATGTGCTCATCCATACCGGATATGCCATCAGCGTCCTCGATCAGGAAGAGGCTCACGAAACCCTGAAGCTGCTGGAAGAAATGGCCCGGTACGAGGAGGAACGTGAAATTCATTGATGAGTTTCGGCGTTCCGACCTGGCGCAGGCGGTATCGGCTCGAATCCAGCAGCGCTCCAAGACCCCGGCGCGGCTGATGGAGTTTTGCGGCAGCCACACGGTAGCCATCTTCAAGCACGGTATCCGCCAGATGCTGCCCCCCACCATCGATATGACCTCCGGCCCCGGCTGTCCGGTCTGCGTGACTGCCAACACCGATATCGATAAATCCATCGCGCTGGCCAAAATCCCCGGAGTCATTCTAGCCACATTCGGCGATATGCTCAAGGTGCCCGGAAGCTATTCCAGCCTGCAGGAAGCCAAGGCCGAGGGCGCTGATGTGAGGGTGGTCTATTCCACTCTGGACGCTCTCGCCATCGCCAAAGAAAACCCGGATCGGAAGGTGGTCTTCCTGGGCATTGGGTTTGAGACTACCACGCCGACCATCGCTGCTTCGGTGCTTCAGGCCGAGGCGGAAGGGATCAGGAATTTTTCCATTCTCTCTCAAAATAAGGTTTGCCCGCCGACTATCCGGGCTCTCCTGGATTTGGGCGAGATTCGGCTGCAGGGGCTGATCTGTCCCGGCCATGTGAGCGCTGTGATCGGCTCCCATCCGTGGGACTTCATCTCTCGCGAATACGGCATCCCCTGTGTGGTATCGGGGTTTGAGCCGCTGGATATTTTGCAAGGCATCGAAATGCTGGTGGCCCAGATCGAAAGCGGCCAGTCCAAGGTGGAAATCGCCTATCGCCGCGGGGTTCGGCCCGAGGGCAACCGGAAGGCGATCGAGGTGATCGAACAGGTCTTCCAGCCGTGCGCCGCCTCCTGGAGGGGGATCGGGATCGTCCCAGGGAGCGGATTGAAGCTGCGTCCGAGGTATGAACGGTTCGATGCGGACCTGGCTTTCGATATACAGCCCGGCCCGACCCGGGAGCATGCCGGTTGCCTTTGCGGGGAGATACTGCGGGGTGTCAAAACTCCTGCCGATTGCAGGCTCTTTGGCAAAGCGTGCACGCCGGAGAATCCAGTGGGTCCCTGCATGGTTTCTCATGAGGGAAGCTGCTCGGCTCATTATCTGTACGGGGAAGATCATGGGGAATAAGATACTGCTTTCACATGGAAGTGGCGGCAAACGGAGCCACGATCTCATTTCGAAGATGTTTCGATCTGCCTTTGACAATCCCTTACTGGCTCGAATGGACGACTCGGCGGTTCTCGATCTGAACGGGCGCGTGGCCTTCACTACGGATAGCTACGTGGTGACGCCGATCTTCTTCCCCGGCGGGGATATCGGCAAACTCGCCGTCTGCGGCACGGTCAATGACATGGCGATGATGGGGGCAAAGCCGCTCTATTTGAGCATTGCCTTTGTGATCGAAGAGGGCCTGCTCGAGGACGATCTCCGGATGATTGTGGAATCGGTTCGCCAGGCAGCCCTGGAGGCCAATGTTCAGATCGTCACCGGCGATACCAAGGTGGTGGGTCAGGGCATGGCCGATAAGCTCTTTTTGAATACGTCCGGAGTGGGCGTCATCCCCGAGGGCATCGATATTTCGGGCAGCAACGCCAGAGCCGGGGATAAGGTCATTCTGAGCGGCACCATCGGCGATCATGCCATCGCGGTGTTGAGCCGCAGGGAAGGGCTTTCTTTTTCTACCGATCTGAAGAGCGACTGCGCCCCTTTGAATCACCTTGTCTCCCAAATGCTGCAAGCCAGCGCCAATATCCATTCGCTAAGAGACCCTACTCGGGGGGGGCTCGCCACTACTTTGAACGAGATCGCCGCTCAATCTCAGGTCGGCATTCGGATCGAAGAAAACCAGATACCGGTTCGCCGGGAAGTTCGAGCCGCCTGTGAGATGCTCGGATTCGATCCCCTCTATCTGGCCAATGAAGGCAAGCTGATCGCCATGGTCACCCCGGAAGATGCCCAGCGGGTTCTCGCGGCGATGCGAGCCCATGAACTGGGGAAGGATGCGGCCATTATCGGCGAGGTCACGGATAAGAAACCGGGACGGGTGACCATGACCACCGCTATCGGATCCCATCGCATCGTGGATATGCTGGTGGGCGATATGCTGCCTCGAATATGCTGAAGCACTCTCAGCGCATCGGCATCCTCGGTTCAATTCCTGCTTTCAGTGATGTCTTACCTCAGAGGAGTGGGCCGTGCTCTACATGTGCGGCTCGAAAAGTAAATCCCGGAAATCCATGAGAGTCGAGGGGAAAATAACCGCTGACAATTTGAAAAGTTGAATGGTATAATGGTCAGGGTTAAGTGTTCGTCGCGTATACTCCCCGGATTTCGCCAATTTGAAAGGAGTAGGAAGGTGCATCTATGTTCAAGTTGCTAACCGAAACAGCGGGAGGGGGTGGGTTGTTCCAAGAGGCGGCGGAGGAAACGGCAAAGGGCGAGATATTCTTCAAGATCGACTTCGGATGGATCATCTACATTCTGGCTACTCTGTCCATGCTGTTGGTCTTCTTCGCCCTCTACACACGTGTCAAGCTCTGGCAACAGGTAGGAACCAAGGATAATCGCTTCGAAAACAAGGGCCAGGTGGTGGCCGACTTCGTCAAGATCGGGATCATTGATGGCCTGCTGCATCGCAAATTCTTCCGGGATGTGTGGGCGGGGGTCAACCATTACCTTCTGATCATCGGCGCCGTGTTTCTTTTGGTGGCCACCGGTGCGGACGTGATCTCCCATTATATGTATGAGTTTCTGGAAGGGAACACGTATCTGGCCATCTCGTTCATCGGTGACCTCGGTGGGGTGCTGATGGTGCTCGGTGTGTTTGGTGCGGTCCTGAGGAGATATGTCAAACAGCCCAAACAACTGGACAACGTGATGGACGATGCGATGGCACTGCTGCTGATTTTCCTGGTAGTCGTCACCGGCTACATTGTTGAAGGCATGAGGCAGGTCATTGGCGATGTGCCATCCCAATGGGCGCAATGGAGCTTCCTGGGCTATGGATTCTCCCAGGGCTTCGAAGAGGTGACACTGGCTCAGTACCAGATAGCCTGGTGGGTCCACTCGCTTCTGGTGGTGGGAGCGGTGATCTATGTCAGCCTGGCATTCAGCAAACTGAGCCACATTCTCGTTTCCCCGATCAATGTGTTCTTCCGTTCCGCTCGTCCCAAAGGGGCGCTGGCGGCTTTGGATCTGGAGAACCTGGAATCCTTCGGCGCTACCAAGCTCGAGGATTTCACCTGGAAGCAGTTGATGGATCTGGATGCCTGCACCCGTTGCGGCCGCTGTCAGGCAAACTGCCCGGCGTATCTGACCGAAAAGAAGCTGTCACCCAAGAACGTGATTCAGAACCTCAAATCGCATCTGAATGAGGTCTATCCCGTCACTCTGAAGACGATGATCAACGGGAAATTTGTGGCGACAGAAACCCGGAAGGACATGTGCACCGAGGTGATTACCGAAGAAGTGATTTGGGACTGCACCACCTGCCGGGCCTGCATGGAGGCCTGTCCCGTAGCGATTGAACATGTGGATAAGATGGTGGATATGCGTCGGCACCTGGTTCTGGATGAAGGCAGCTTCCCTGAGACGGCGATGGGTGCGCTCAAGAGCATGGAGCAGCGGGGACATCCCTGGCGCGGCACGATGGCTTCCAGAATGGATTGGGCCGATGGGTTGAATGTGAAAGTGCTCGGTGATGATGCCAAGGTGGACATCCTTTTCTGGGTGGGGTGCACGGCTGCTCTGGAGGACCGCAATATCAAGGTGGCCAAGGCGATGGGGAAGGTGCTCAATGCGGCTGGAATCAGCTACGGCATTCTGGGAGAAGAGGAGATGTGTTGCGGGGAACCCGCCCGCCGCATCGGCAATGAATACCTCTTCCAGATGATGGCGCAGCAAAACGTCGAGAAATTCAAGAGCTATGGCGTCAAGAAGATCATCACGGCATGTCCGCACTGTTTCAATACTATCAAGAACGAGTATCCTCAGTTCGGCGGAGACTTCTTTGAAGTAGTGCATCACACGGAGTTTCTTAACTCGCTGATCGACGAGGGCAAGATCAAGCTGACCAAGGACGTGGCCCAGAAGATCACTTTCCATGATTCGTGCTATCTGGGGAGATACAACGATATCTATGATGCCCCAAGGGCAATCCTGAGCAAAATCCCCAAGGCCGAGGTTGTGGAAATGAAACGTCGCCGCAACAACGCTTTCTGTTGTGGGGCGGGTGGAGGACACATGTGGATGGAAGAGACCGGCACTCGAATCAACGTCGTTCGGACCGAGGAAGCGATTGAAACCGGTGCCGGGATGATTTGCACCGCGTGTCCTTTCTGTATCCAGATGTTCAGTGATGGAATCAAGACCAAGGGCGTGGAGGAAACGACGCAACTGAAGGACATCGTTGAGATTATCGCCGAAGCGCTGTAGTTTCACCGGCTGAAGAAAATCGAGTGGGGCTCCCAGCCATGTTGGGAGCCCCACTTTTTACTACCATCGGAGTTATGACTATTCTCTGACTCGGAAGACTGCCATTATCTGCGGACTATGGCTTCTCGCAGCATGTTCCACATAGACAGGCACCTCTCCTCGAGGCTGAAGCTGCAGTTGCTCAGGGCCCACATGTTGACCAGGCCATGTATTGAAGAGGATAAAAGGGTGGCCACTGCATCCGGCGCAACATCATTGCGAATTTCGCCGCTTTCTACTCCTTCTGAGATGATGTCCCTGATGCGGCCGTTATATTTTTTCAGGACGTCATATACCTGTTCGTTCAGTTCCTTGTCCCCCAGGCTGATGATCTCCGCGATGACCAGAAAGGTGATGCCTCTTCTTTGTTCTACTGAAGATATATGGCTCTTGAATGTACTCTCGATGATTTGCAGCGGTGTGCCGCCGGAGGCAATTCCTCTCTCTATATCCCCAACCAGGTTTGACTCGATGTCCCCAATCAAAAAAGACAAAATCTCCCGTTTGCTTTTGAAATGCCGGTAGATGGCCCCTTCGGTTAATCCTATTTCCTCGGCGATTCTTCGGATGGTCACATGCTCACTGCCGTTCTTGATGATTTCATGTCTGGCAGCATCGGCTATCTGTCCCCGGCGCACCTGGGTGTTCAGTCTTTTTTGAAGTTCTTTTGGCATGTATGTCCCTCCAGAGTCTGTGTGCCGGACGGCCGCATTATACAAAATTCTGCTGCTGCCATTCTGCCATTCGGGTCCTGATCGATCAGAAAATTGTTGGAATCAATATCACAAAGTAGATCACCATGATAATTGCCCCCAGAGGAATGCCCAGCCTGGCCCATTCTTTCATGCTGATGCCGAGCCGTCCGGAAGCCACGATGTTCGGAATGTTACCGGGAATGAGCATTCCTCCGGCAATGAGCAGGGCCATAATGGCGCTCACAATCTGAGCCTCTGACATAGTTGGGCTTATCTCGACTGCGGTCATGGTGGCATTATCGAGAACGGCGGAAATGCTGTTGATCCAGTAGAGCCCCCAGGAAGGAACGCCGCCCAGATACCATACGATGAGCGGCTTGAGGCCTTCGCCAAGCAATATGAGTGCGGCAACGAACATGAAGACCTTGATCGCCCTCACAATCACCGCCCGGAGTTTTTCAGAGTATTCGTACTTGATTCCCTCTGTTTGCATAACCATTCCTCGGCCTGCGTACATCGCTCCCCAAAGGGCGAGCGCGATAACTCCGGGGATGACGTATATTCCCAACTTTTCCAGTCCGAAAAGAAAACCGGCATCATACGGAGGCCCTGCCAGTTTGTTGATCAGAATGGTGGATAGGGGCTCGCCGAGCGGCGTCAGAACTGCACCCAGACTCATAGCGAAGCAGGCAATAACCACGATTCTTACCTTATCCGCCCTGGCGAAGGGGAGCACCGCCATCGATTCTGCCAGAAGGCAGGACATAACGATGACCGAAATAATGCTGGAGAACAACCCGAGTAGGGTGATGAACAAAAAGAGGAAGAGTCTGGTGCCCAGCCTGCTGGCTAAAGTGATGATGCCGTTCTGGAAAGGCCTGTTGAAATAGTAGACAAGGACGCCAAATACCAGCACAACCTGGAAGATTCCTATCGGGATCGATCCGATCATTACCGGGGCTTTCAGGGCATCTATGACCAGTTCCCAACCCCAGAGGCCGGAAATGGTCACTGCCAGGATTCCCATGAACAGAAAGAAGGGCTCCAGGTTTTGTTCTATTTTCCTGACCTTGAAAGGAAGCACCAGTACCATCAAAACGATGATGGTCAGTCCGGCCGCCATATAGAGTACCGGTTCTTCCGGTATGCTGTGCATTTTATCTGCCCTCGAAATTCAACACCGCAGACCTATTTTGCCATAATAGACGTTGAGCAAGTTCCGTGGAGGTATCTTCATCGCGTATTACTTGGTTTTTGGGGATCTCACCAGCAGCAGAGGCGTATTGCCTTCGTGCAGGACCTTATTGGCCACACTTCCCATTGCCCAGCGAGAGATTCCAGATCGCCCATGCGTTGCCATAGCTACCACATCCGCGGAAATTTCATCGGCAAACTTAATGATCTCCTCGGCTGCGTCCCCGATCTTTACCTCAGATCTGGCAACAATCCCCTTCTGATTCAATCGCTCGCCCACCTTATCGAGATAATCCTTTGCCAAAGCCTTAGCCGATTGAGTCTCTTTTTCCGGGTGAAAAACATATTCATAACCGCCGGCCTTGACGAAATAGTATCCCTTTTCCAGCACTTCAAGGAGCACAACTTCAGTCTTGAATTGGGAAGCGATCTCCTCGATGTGGGGGATGATGACCTCGCTTTCTTTAGATCCGTCCAGACAAACGAGTGCCTTTCCGAATATTCCGTTATCCTGCTTATCCTGAGGAGTCCTTTTGGCCCTGATCAGCGCCACGGGCTTCTCTGTGACCCTGACCACCCGGTCCGCCACGCTTCCCAGCACCCAGCGTTTCAAACCGGATTGCCCTCGGGTTGCCATGACAATCAGGCCGATCCCCTCTCTATCGGCGTAATCAACTATTTCCAGGGCAGGATCGTTGCTTGCCAGGATCGTCGGTTCTACCCTGATTTCCCGTTCCCTGAATGCCCCCTGAAATTTTTCGGCGCCATGCTTTGTTGCCTCAGCCACTTGCTGGAGATAGACTTGTCGCATGTTACGGAACGGGTCTTCGGCTACCTCCGTGACATTGACGATTTTGATATCGGAAACCAATCGTCCCGCTATTTCCTCGGCGTAAGGTAGCGCTATCTCGGCTAGTTTTGAACCGTCCAGGGGAACAAGAATTTTCTGGAGCATTTTCCCACCTCAATGTTGTGCAGGATTGAGCTTTATCGATGGGCCAGGGCCAATTCGGCCAACCAGCTTGCCATCTGGAACAGCCCTTACCCCGGTTCTATTTTGAACCCGTTTATGACTCAGGCTACCATCCCTCGGGATTTTTCCGGCATGCCGGTGGCAATGATGGTGACTCTGACTCTGTGCTGCATCTCGGGCTTGATGCTCATGCCAAAGAAGATGGTGGCATCCCGGCTTACGGCTTGAGAGATGCGCCGACCAATCGAGTTGACCTCACCCAGCGTGAGTTTAGGCCCTCCTTTTACCGTGAAAAGAACACCCTGGGCGCCGGAGATGGAGAGGTCGCTAACATGGTTTTTGATGGCATTATCGGCGGCTATGATGGCTCCGTCTTTCCCATTGCCTTCTCCGACGGACATCATGGCGTTGCCCGGAAGGCCCAGAATGGCTTTCACATCTGCGAGGTCTACATTGATATCTCCAGGGGTATTGGCGATCTCGTTCACTACCATGATGCCCTCAGTAACGGCCTCATCAGCCACCTTGAAGGCCTCTTGCATGGTGGCTCCTTCAGGGGCGAGCTTGGTCATCATGTCGTTATAAATGAAGATCATGTTGTCCACATTTTCCCGCAATCTGGAAAGTCCGCTGAGTGCGGTCTCCATTCGCTTGTGGCCTTCCCAAGAGAAGGGCAGGGTGACCATGGCCACCGTTAGCGCACCCACTTTCTTGGCCACCTCAGCCACAACGGGGGCGGCGCCGGTTCCGGTTCCTCCCCCCATGCCGCTGGTGATAAATACGATGTCACTGCCTGAGAGCACCTGCCGTAGCGCAGCGCGGACAGGCAGAGCTGCTTGTTCTCCGACTTTGGGATCGCCCCCGGCGCCGAATCCTTTGGTGAGGGATTCGCCAATGGGCAATACGATAAGCCCGTCTCCGTTGAGTGCCTGGAGCGCCTTGGCATCCGTGTTGATGCAAACAAAGTTCACGCCAACAGGCCGTTCTTGAAGAAGGCGCGACACGGTATTGCAGCCACCCCCACCTACTCCCACCACAGTGATGTTCGCTACGCCCAGCTTTCCTTTGACAATTCCTGCTGCGGCACTTTTCTTTGGTTGTGTCTTCCTTTTCTTTTTGACGGGTATTTTTTTAGCGGGTTTATCCTCAATCGTCATAATATCATCATCCTTTCCTCTCACGAAAATAGAGCTTTACCCTATCTCCAGAGTGGGTTATGCAATGCATTCTCTCTCCTTTGTCATTCAGGGCAAGGATGCGGAGGGGGAATTCATACCCGCGCCGTGCAGAAGTGACAATGTCTGAGTCTAGAGAGGAAGTAAGTACATGATTATTAACAGTCTACCTTAGCCTCCTCACCGAGTCAACTGTAGTCTTCAAACCTCAATTCGTGAGGCCTGCTGCCGCCAACGCTCTTTTGACAAAGTGAAAACGGAGCTAAAGCTTTTCCGGGTGCGCTCTTCTTCGGAACCATTTTTCGATCTCGGGTATAAAGAAACCCAGGAAGAAAGCGCCAATCACGTAGGGCCACCAGGCCAGTGGGAAGGGTTCTGTTCTAAAGACGGAGTTCATAAAGGGAGCGTATACGATCAGCAGATTGGTAACTACAGTTATCCCGATCCCCGACAGAAGCCATCGGTTGGAGAAAGGACTGAAAGTGAAAGCCGAATTGAAGATGGACCTGGCCGTCAGAACGTATCCCAGATGGACCAGAACGATACTCATAAACGCAGCTGTTTGAGCCTGAGCCAGATTTCCTTCACCGGAAGATAGAGCGATGTGCCCAAAATTCCAGTACACCCAGAATCCGGTTGTGGCTATTATCAATGATACCAGGCCGACCCTTTCAAAGAAGAGCCGATTGGCGATCTTGGCTCCCGGACTGCGGGGTGGAACCTCCAGAAGCCCTTTTTCCTTGGGCTCCAGCATCAGCGGCATGGTGAGAAAAACGGAGTCGAACAGGTTGATCCACAGAATCTGAATAGGCTCCAGCGGCAATCCTGCCGCAAACACCGAAACAAAAGGCGACAATAGTATGGCTGCCATGATCAGGAGCGATTGGCCCCCGTTGGTGGGCAAGGTGTAGAGTATCGCCTTTTCCAGATTGTTCCAGGCGTGTCTGCCCTCTTCCACCGCTGCGACAATACTGGCAAAATTATCATCGGTCAGGATCATGGCTGCGGCTTCCTTGCTTACCTCCGTTCCCGTTATCCCCATAGCGATGCCGATATCGGCGGCCCGCAGGGCGGGAGCGTCGTTGACGCCATCGCCGGTCATGGCAACAACCTGTCCCCTTCGCTGTAACTGGCGCGCAATCCTGAGTTTGTGCTCCGGCGCTACCCTGGCATAGACTGAAACTTCGTCTACTACCTCATACAACTGGTCATCCGTCATAGCGGCCAGTTGCTGGCCGGTCAGGGCCGTATCCCTTGAGGAGGAAACAATTCCCAATTGGACGGCAATGGCCATGGCTGTCTTCACATGATCTCCGGTGATCATCACTGTTCTGATTCCCGCCTTCTTGCATCTGCCGACGGCCTCAATAGCTTCTTTGCGGGGCGGGTCGATCATTCCCTGAAGGCCCAGAAAGATCAGCTCGGTCAGGTCTTGCTTCCCGATATATCGCTGATCGGCCGGAATCGATTTAAAGGCCATCGCGATGACTCTCAATCCCTCTGCCGCCATTTCATCAGTCCGTGCGTGGATATCCTCTGCTATCAGGGGCTTGAGATCATTCTCTGTCAACTGGGAATGACACAGAGGCAGAATGGCCTCGGGAGACCCTTTTAGATAGATGACGTTACCGGATTCTTCCGGATGCAAAGTAGCCATGTACATGTAGTCAGAGGAAAAAGGTATCTCATCGATTCTGGGGGGCTTTTCGGTAATCCCGGCTTTGGATGCGGCCACAACCAGCGCGCCCTCAGTAGGGTCGCCGAGAATTTCGTGCTTGTCTTCCTCACTCCTGATTACAGCGTCATTGCAGAGAAGACCAGCTCTCAAGGTCTGTGAAAGAACGGCGTGATCCAATGGGCTGATGGTCTGGTGCCGCAAACAGAACTCTCCGGAAGGCTCATAGCCCACGCCGCCTACAGAGTAGACTTCCTCTCCGGCATAAATCTTGACTACCGTCATCTCATTTCGGGTGAGCGTGCCGGTCTTGTCCGAGCAGATGACCGTGGTGGAGCCGAGCGTCTCGGCAGCGGGTAGCGATCTGATCAACGCATTTCGCTTCGCCATCGCTGAGGCAGATAGAGCCAGAATGGAAGTGACCAGCATCGGCAACATCTCAGGCATCGCCGCCACAATCAGGGCGATGGCTGCCAGGAAGCTGTAGGAGAAGCCATAGCCGACCGAATATCCCAGGACGAGACTCAAGGCTCCGAGGAAAAGAATCGCCACGATGAGGGTTTTGGTAAAATCGGCAATTTTATTCTGAAGCGGAGTCTGGCTCCGGCGGGTGGACTTCATCAGGCCGGCGATCTTGCCGAACTCGGTGTTTGATCCGGTTGCGACCACCACTCCTTTTGCAGATCCGCGAGTGAGGAAAGTGCCGCTGAATGCCATGCAGAGTTGGTCTCCGGGAGAGAGGTTGGTTTTGGCGATAGCGTGAATATTCTTTTCCACCGGAACGGATTCGCCGGTGAGCGCCGATTCATCCACGCCGACATCCCGGGCATAGAAAAGACGCAGGTCGGCGGAAATTCGATCTCCGCTATTGAGCAAGACCACATCGCCCGGCACCATGTCGCGTGTCGGAATGATCTTCTGCTCCCCGTCTCGCAGAACCATGCATTCGGAAGCCATCATCTGGCGCAATGCTTCAAGGGCTTTTTCGGTTTTTCCCTCCTGCGTGAATCCCAGGATGACGTTGAGGATGACCACAGCCAGAATCACCGACGTATCCACCAGCATGTGCTCGCCGCGCAAAGTCAGAATTCCGGTGATGGTTGCCGCCATCAGCAGCACATACACCAGCGGGTTGTTGAACTGACGCAAAAAGAGCCTGAAGATACTCGGCCGCTCTGCCCTGATCTCATTTGGGCCGTACTGTTCCAGTCGGCGAAGCGCTTCCTCCGAGCCAAGGCCGTTGCTATCGGCCTTCAGCTTTTCAAAAACTTCTTCAACGGGCAACTGGTACCAGTGTATCGGGTCCACCGTCATTGCGCTCCTTCTTGATCACTTATTCGATTCTATCAGGGAAGATAGCATTGCGCGCGGCTCACTCTTGGGTGACAGAAAGACAGTTGGCTACTGTAACACTAAAGTGCTATGAATATCGGGAATCAAGGTCCGAGGGTAATCCCTGCGTCTCACTCACGGGTGTCTTTGTGCTATTCTCTCCCATGATAACACATCGATATCGCATTCCGGCGGCTTTTGCCCGAAAACAAATCCCGGAATAAGTGTGGTCCCAATGGCATAGATGATCAGACCGCCAAAGATGGTCATTGAAATATCGAAGCGTTCGCGGAGAATGGCAGCAAGCACCAGTGTGAATACCAGCGTGGGAAGAAGAGGGACAGCAACCCTCATTCCCCGCCGCCATCTTTCTCCGAGAACATGATGCCGATGCATCAAGGAAATCCCGATCCGCAGCGGTACAGCCAATGTGATAAAAGCTAGGCCTAATAGAATTCCTTCAGCGCCAAACGCTTCTCTTGGAATCTCAAGGCCCGCATGAAAAAAGTAGAAGGGCACGAAGAACGAAGCGAATACCTGAACCGCCTGGAACATCCGCTCTGAAGACAGATCAAGCATGTGGTGCTGGAAGCGCTGTGCTGCTATGCCCACTAGAAAAGCGCCTACGAGATAATACACACCCAATTCCCGCGTGACATAGGCGCAGACAATGGCGACCATCAGCAAAAAAGCATATTCGGAGTTCGGGGCTAGCGGTGCGATATGCGCCGAGAAAAACCGGAACACCAGAGGTAAAAGAATTACCATGGCAATGAGGGCTGCGCCGGATGCGGTGAGCTCCACAGCTGAGGTTGACTTGAGCGTCACAAAAAGGACGCTGAGGGCAATGACTTCAGTCGATATGGCTTTGGCCTTGATCCAGAGCTTCTCTTCTTCTGCTGCGCCAAGGGAATCCATGGTTTCCAGTATGAATCCGGTTGAAGGGGTGAGCAGAGCCAGACCGATAAGCACAGACGCTCGCCATTCTACATCCAGGAGGACCATGGCAGCGAAACTGACCACTACGAGAGCCGCGATCCCGATGGCTGAGTGCACGATCAGAGCCCTGGAGTTTCGGAGTAACATTTCGCCATCCACTTCCAATCCGGCGAACAAAAACAGGGCGGCAATCCCGAAAGTGGCTAAAAGGTTGATCGTCTCATCGCCAATAAATACATCCAGCCCCATCCCGCACGCGATGCCGAAAGAGAGCGCTATGATGGGCGGCGGCACCTTGAACCTCCCAAGTACTTTGGGGACAATCAGAAGACCGAACAAGAGAGCAATGTAACCAAGCTCAATTTCCATAGCCTTTTTCAGAGGGAAGACCGGGTCAGATGCCGGATTTGAATTTCCTTTGGCCTATGCTAGTACATAAGTAACACTACGTTTTTCGTAACAGATTGAGCGCGTGACTATTCGGTCATCTAACGCCCCCTGCGGCTCCCCCGCTTCCCCCTCTTTCATAAAGAGGGGGAAGCGGGGGAGTTCGTAACCACTAAGCCGTCCAATACTATCAGCCAGTACTGATGGTACAAGATGCTAGATTGTGACCTGTCCGCTGATGGTCCGCTCTTTCAAGAGGAGAGCGTCAACGATGATGGAAGCGGCATCTTCAACGCTGAGAGAACCCGTATTGATAACCAGATCGTAATTTACCGGGTCTTCCAGTTTAGCGTGGAAATATCTTCTGGTAAACTCGCGGCGGCTACCGTCAACACGTGATATCTCCCGCTTGGCCGCCTTTTCTGCCAGATTCTGGCGTTCCATAACACGTTTCAACCGCACTTCCAGAGGCGCTACCACCAGTACATGCAGGGCCTGGGGATAGTCTCTCAGGATGAACTGGCTGCCCCGTCCGCGTATCACGATTGAGTGACCTTCGGCCAGTTCCTTAATAGCCGATTCCAAGGCTTTCAGATATTGGGGATCATTGAGGGGGGTTTCCCACGTGGGGAGATACACTTCTCCAAATCCGGGGGCATGGCTGCGTTCCAGGGCTTCTGCGATGCGGTCTAAGAGGCTGGTGGAAGGCATCTCTTTGGCAGCGATGTCTTGTTTTTGGCGGTGAAGCCGTGAGGCGACTTCAGCGATGATTTCCCGGTCAACATAATCAATCTGAAGTCTGTCTGCAACGAGTCTGCCTATTTCCGCTGGCCTACTTCCCGATTGGCCACGAATGGTTACGGTATGCATGTGATACCTCCTCGCGTGATGTGTTTGGCGCTTGAGTTGAAATCGCGATTGAACCGGATT
>JAQTRE010000055.1 GCA_028711995.1 Dehalococcoidia bacterium
GCCCATTGCCTCGACGGTGATCTTTCGCGAGAGGTCTCCCTGGGCTACGGCGGTGGTTACCTCGGCGATATTCCTCACCTGATTTGTCAGGTTGGAGGCCATCATATTGACACTCTCGGTCAGTTCCTTCCAGGTGCCGCCTACCCCCTTGACCTCGGCCTGCCCGCCAAGCTTGCCTTCAGTGCCTACCTCACGGGCCACCCGGGTCACTTCCGAGGCAAAGTTACTCAACTGATCCACCATGATGTTGATGGTGTTCTTTAATTCAAGGATTTCTCCTTTGGCATCCACCTCAATCTTTCTTGTCAGGTTTCCCTGGGCTACGGCGGTGGTCACCTCGGCGATATTCCTCACCTGGCTGGTCAGGTTGCCGGCCAGCGTATTGACATTATCGGTCAATTCCTTCCAGGTGCCGCCTACCCCCTTGACCTCGGCCTGCCCGCCAAGCTTGCCTTCAGTGCCTACCTCACGGGCCACCCGGGTTACTTCCGAAGCAAAGGCGCTCAGCTGGTCCACCATGGTATTGATGGTGTCCTTCAACTGCAGAATCTCGCCCATTGCCTCAACGGTGATCTTTCGCGAGAGGTCTCCCTGGGCTACGGCGGTGGTCACCTCGGCGATATTCCTCACCTGGCTGGTCAGATTGCCGGCCAGCATATTGACATTATCGGTCAATTCCTTCCAGGTACCGGCAACACCGGGCACTGCAGCCTGCGCTCCAAGCTCTCCTTCGACGCCCACCTCTCTGGCCACCCGGGTCACTTCCGAAGCAAAGGTGCTCAACTGATCCACCATGATGTTGATGGTGTTCTTTAATTCAAGGATTTCCCCCTTGGCATCCACCTCAATCTTTCTTGTCAGGTTTCCCTGGGCTACGGCAGTGGTCACCTCGGCGATATTCCTCACTTGGCTGGTCAGATTGCCTGCCAGCGTGTTGACATTCTCGGTCAATTCCTTCCAGGTACCGGCGACGCCGGATACTTCAGCTTGCCCTCCAAGCTTGCCTTCAGTGCCCACCTCACGGGCCACCCGGGTCACTTCCGAAGCAAAGGTGCTCAACTGATCCACCATGGTATTGACGGTGTTCTTCAACTGCAGAATCTCACCCATTGCCGCAACAGTGATCTTCTGTGATAGATCACCGTTAGCCACGGCTGTAGTCACTTTGGCGATGTCCCTCACCTGGCTGGTCAGATTACCTGCCAGAGTATTGACATTCTCGGTCAGTTCCTTCCAGGTGCCGGCAACGCCGGACACCTTAGCTTGTGCCCCGAGCTTACCTTCGGTGCCTACCTCTCTGGCCACCCGGGTTACTTCTGCGGCAAAGGCGCTCAGTTGGTCAACCATGTTGTTGGTTATTGTGGCTATTCTCAAAAACTCGCCTTTTAAGGGTATTCCTTCAACCTCCAGTTCCATCTTCTGTGATAAATCCCCTCCTGCAACAGAGGCGATTACGCGAGCAACTTCAGCAGTAGGCTGCGTTAGATTGTCAATGAGCGCATTCACCGAGTTGATTTGGCTTGCCCATCCGCCACGGGATTCTCCCGGCAAAACACGCTCTGTTATCTGCCCTTCTTCACCCACAATCTTGCCGACCCGGATAATTTCTTTGGTTATCCTCTCGTTCAAAGAGACAACGTCATTGAAAGCCTCTGCTATTTCGGCCATCACACCATTGGTTGCAATCGGCAATCTAACCGAAAAATCCCCATCTTTCATAGCCTTAAGCGTGTCCAATACCAATTTCAGTTGATTGCCCGCCTCAGTGCCCAGGCTGATAACATTCCTCATGTTTCCCAGTTTCCTGCGTGCCTCCTGTATACTAGCCATTCCATACCTTCCTTTTTTCGATTCCTGGTCGTGGATTTTTTAAAATCCCAGGCGCCGGTTTCTAGATATGCCTTTGCTGGTTGCTTCATATGCTTTCCCATCGCCTTCCCATTCAGCGCCTCAGCTTTTCCTGCTTCTTACCCAACCGACACCAGATAGTTATCAGTGTGTCCCTAATATCCCGTGCTTGCTTGATGAACTGTCCCATCTGAATCCACATAGTATGTGCCCATCGTAGTGGCACTTCGCAGATACTTGTCGCCACTGGCAGGGAAAAGCGCCCAATCTCCATCACTGTATGGGAATGCCGTCATATCGTCAGTAGCCTCGCCTTCCGTATCACAAAGTGCAGCCGCAAAGCCTGAGATAGGGCTAGTTGTGGGCAGGTCATCCACACCTGTGTACGCCATTAGAACATCTATAGCGTCCTGAACAGCTGAGAGTTCAACGAGTTCCACTGCTGCGGGATCAGTTTGTGTCCCACCCCTGAGATGTACCACCACAGGAACAGCGATACTAGCTAAGACAGCCATGATACCGCCTGCTATGAGTAGCTCAACCAGCGTAAACCTGCGTTGCCCTTTTCCAAACCTTATCATCGGTTCTCCCTTCCTTCCACTATGTCTCCCTCGGAAACAGGCAAGGAAGCCTGTTTATTGTTTCTCTCTAGCCTTTCGGATCCTTCCTTCAGGTTATTGTCTTCTATGAATGAACCCCTCACTTCACCAACAACGGTAAATACTTCCCTGATTATTTACGTGATTCAGTATTGTTCGGTTCCTTATTGGAGATTTCCTTGAATGCCGGTGAGCTATGCTCAGCCAGGAACCGATAGAAACCGTCTCTATCTATCCGGTAATGACCCTTTGGAAGCTTGAATGCTCTCAGGTGCCCATCTTCAATCCACCGTATTACTGTCACCTTACTTACTCCACAGAGACGGGCAGCGATACCGCTCGTAATGTATTCTACCGATAAGTCTTTGTTCTCCATATTCATGTCGTCCCTCGTCAAGGTTTATTGAGCTGTAAATTATCACGATGTTTTCACTGTTAGTGTTCTTGGCGAATGTTACGATTTTATGCTAGCAAGGCTACATCACACATCTATCACAAAGAGAACCCAGCATCTCACAGAAAGATCACAGACTATGAATGTTGCAAGATGAAAAAACCGGACTGCGATAATATAGCCAGATAGTATAAAAAGACGGCGTGTTCAGATAGAAAGGATTCCTCAGGGGAGATACACGAAGGAGTGCCTTTGCCAAACTCGGAGTGTTTGTGGCCTTTGCGATTGCTTGGGGTTGTTTTTCTCTATGTCTAATTCAGTAAGATATCGGGGAACTAATGGTGCCTCTTGGCCCCACCCAAAAAAAAACTTATGTCAGATCAGGCGCACTTGCCCGATCTGACATAAGAAGATTTCTTCCGAATGGCAGTTGAGGGGTTATTCCTGGGAAGGTCGGATCAGCGCCGAAAGGCCAATCAGAAGTCCGGCTGTTAGAACGCCCCACAATAGATCTTGGAGAAGCACCGATGTATCCGGGTCTTTCGCATCGAATAGAATGCCTGCCAGAAACCCAAGGAAAAGGGCCAAAACCGCTCCGTATAAAAGCATGTTCTTGACAGGTAACGACATGATCGTCTCGGATTCTCCTGCTTTTGATGCCGCAACCAATGCAGAAAGCCCGGCCAGCACACCAGCCACGAGGATACCCCAAAGAAGCCATTCAAAGAAGACGCCGGATTCAGGGTCTTTCCCATCGAATAAGATGCCCGCTATGAATGCAATGACAATGGCAGCCATCCCGCCATATCTGAGGATCTTCTTGATCGGCAACGACTGGATCATGTGACCAACTGCCTCCATCTGCACCTTGGCCGATCCGCCACCCTTCAGGGCAGCCCCACATTTTTCACAGACAGTGCCGTCATCCTTGTTTTCCGAGCCACATTTTGGACAAAACATATTGTTCCTCCTTTTCTAGCCGAGATGGGCAAACATATGGAATAATAAGATTTCCCATACTATGCACCCTTGACCACTTATAATAGAGGAGTGACTCTCAATTGTAAAGTCCTGAGTAACTCTTTGATGATGTTCCACAATTTTACCAGAGACTCCTTAGATACCACGCAGTGATATGCTATTATACATGTTGTATGACTACCAAGCGGGTCATTGTCATCGGTGCTGGAGCCGGGGGCATGATGGCTGCATGCCGGGCGGCCGAGATGGGCGCTGACGTCCTTCTTCTGGAAAAGACCCTGTGCCCCGGTAACAAAATCCTCCTCACAGCTAACAGGCGTTGTAATCTGAGCAACACCAGAGAACTTGATGATTTCATCGCCATGTATGGCCCCAACGGCCGTTTTCTCTATCACGCTTTTCGGCACTACTTTCGCGAAGATCTACTGGCATTCTTGAAACACTATGGTGTGGAAACCAAGATCGAGGGCGATGGGCGGGTCTTTCCCGCCTCGGAGGATGCCCAAGATGTAGTCAGAGCTTTTGAAAGGTGCATGGCTGACCATAGTGTCCGTCTGGCCAAAAACATTAGAGTAGAGAGTATACTCCTTGATAAAGGCCGTGTGACAGGCGTGAAAGCAGGGGATGAGGTATACCCAACAACAACGGTTATCCTAGCAACCGGCGGCAGTTCATATCCGCAAACAGGCTCCTCTGGCGATGGGTATCGCTTGGCCTCTGCAATCGGTCATACTATCACTGCACTTCGTCCGGCACTGATTCCCCTGATAGTGTTTGAAACCCAGCGGGCGAAAAGCATGCAAGGAGTAAGTCTCAGCAATGTGCGCCTGACTGCCTATCAGTGCCCGGCGGACGCGATCGATCCCTCCCTGACCCCAACCAGCGACCGGGGGAGAGGCATCAGCGGCAAGCAGCCAGCAATCCCGATTATCGAAAGCCGCAGAGGAGAGATGATGATCACCCACTTTGGCATCAGTGGCCCCATGGTGTTACTGATGAGCCTGGCGATTGTAGACGCACTCCAAAATGGCCCGGTGAGTGTTTCCATCGATCTCTTCCCTGATCTCAACGAAAGGCAAATGCGCCAGCGATTGCAGAGCGAATTTGACCGCTACGGCAAGCGCGGATTCCGCCATCTTCTGGATGGCCTGCTGCCGAACAAAATGGTTGCTCCCTTCATCGATATGGCAGCCATCCCGCCAGAAAAGCGCAGCCATGAAATCGACGCTGAGGAACGAGAGCGATTGTTGAGCTTACTCAAGTCGCTTCGCTTCAATATCAAAGGACCGCTCTCGATAGCCGCTGCCATGGTCACGGCAGGAGGCGTTTCTCTTAAAGAAATCGATCCGCGCACCATGGGCTCCCGATTGGTCGATGGACTCTATTTTTGCGGCGAGGTGATGGACCTTGATGGCGATACCGGTGGATATAACCTTCAAGCGGCATTTTCCACTGGATATGTTGCTGGGGAGGAAGCCGCCCGATCCTAGCGGTGTCTGGAATTCAGTTGTCAGTCGTCAGGTTTGAAAGTCTTTTTCTTCCCCCTCTCCCGTGAACGGGAGAAGGGATAAGGGCAAACTCTCCCAGCGGTTGGGAAGAGTGATCAATCATAACTTAACCGGAGCATCCTTCATTACCAGTTTTTGGAGCAGGAGGTATAGTGACGTACAAAGCCGATGTTACCATCATTGGGGCGGGAGTGGTCGGGCTGTCCATAGCTTCCCAGGTGGCAAAGACGGGAAGAAAGGTCTTCGTGCTGGAGAGGAATGCATCGTTCGGGCAGGAACAAAGCTCCCGCAACAGCGAGGTCATTCATGCAGGCGTCTATTACACCAAGGATTCCCTGAAAGCAAAGCTATGTCTGGAAGGCAACGCGCTTCTCTATGAACTTTGCGAGAAGATCGGGATAGCCTACCGGAAGTGCGGCAAGCTGCTGGTGGCAACCAGCGAGATGGAGGCGCAAAATCTGGAGAGGCTGTTTGAAATCGGCAGGAACAATGGCGCCCCTCTGAAAATGCTCTCCCGCAAGGAACTGGCCCGGCTTGAACCCAATGTGCGAGCCACCTCTTCTTTCTTATCTCCTACCACGGGGATTATCGACTCGCACACGCTCATGGGATATTTCCAAGCGCAAGCCCGGGAAAAAGAGGCTCAGATCGTTTACAGAACCGAGGTCATCGATATAGCGAAACTATCAGACGGATATGAAGTGAAGGTGACGGACCCCTCCGGCATTTCCACTTTCAAAACCAGAGTCCTGGTGAATTGTGCCGGACTTTACAGCGATAGAATGTCACAGATGGCCGGGATTGACATTCAGAAAGCCAACTACAAACTGCATTGGCTCAAAGGAGAATACTACAGCGTCAGCGGCGGCAAGAACAAAATGATCAACCGGTTGATCTATCCCGTACCCGGAGCTGTGAGCGTTGGAGTGCATGTGTGCTTTGATGTGAATTGGAGATTGCGTCTGGGCCCGCACCTTTATTATGTCAACGAAAAGAGCTACAATGTCGATGATTCGAGGCGGGAGGGTTTTCTGGTCTCCAGCATGATGAAAGCCCTGCCGTTCATCCAGCCCTCCGATCTGGAGCCTGAGTCGTCCGGCATACTGGCAATGCTTCAGGCAGAAGGGGAGGGATTGAAGGACTTTGTCATCAGACATGAGAAAGACAGAGGATTGCCCGGATTTGTGAACCTGGTGGGCATCGAATCCCCGGGCCTGACTTCTTCCCCGGCAATCGGCCGATACGTTGGCCGGATGATCGAAGGAATTTTGTAGAATAGATGAGCAGGATTCAGAACAGTTGAATCGGACGGCCAAACAAGCTAGAATCTAACCGATGCCGGGGTGGCGGAATGGCAGACGCGACGGACTTAAAATCCGTTGGCCGTTGAGGTCGTGCGGGTTCGAGTCCCGCCCCCGGCACTTCCCCTCCGCCTCTGCCATACATGGACAGTATCTTGGGCATTTCTGCATAAGGACTCCGCTCAATTTGATCTTTGGAGCAAACCGGCGAGAAGGGTTCTGTCTGCCTATAGAGAATTGAAAGAGTCGTCCCAATTCCCAAAACTCGGGGATTGGGACGACTCTTGACCATTTTCAACTGCCCTTAGTCCATACCGTAGACGATGTAAACGCTGACGCTGATCTCCTGCTCACCGGGGCTGATCGGCATGGAGGAAGAACCCTCATCCTTCGAGGCATAGTCCATGCGAACGGGGGAGACATACCCACTGCTCTCGCTGATAGAGATCGGGTCGTCAAGTTTCACCTTGGCGAGATTGGCCATCTGTTCCGCCTTAGCCCTGGCATCGGCAAATGCCTTCTCGCGAGCCTGCATCTGGTATGGAACAGGATATTCGATGGAGAAGTATATTCCCTGAACCCGGGTCAAGTCCCCACCAGCCACTGCTACTGCATCGATGATTTGACCGGCCTTACCCAAGTCTCTGATCTTAGCCGTTACCATGTTGGAGACTCGATAGCCCAACACGATCTGCTGTTGAGTATCCTCATCCCATTTGGTTATGGGATAGATGGAAAACTGCGAGGTCTGAATATCCTTATCAGCCAACCCGCCATTCTTTAGAGAGTCCATTACCTTGTTCATCGCATCGGCTGCCTGGGTCTGCGCCTCGTTCACTGTTTTGGCTTGGGCTTCGATGCCAAGGGTCACCGTCACCAGATCAGGCGTGGCCGATACTTTGCCTTCTCCGGTTACCGAGATGCCTGCTTGATTGCCGTTCTCAGCATCGGAATCACAGCATCCCGCTGCTCCAAAGAGGGTAAGCGCTACCACTATCGCCAGTACGGGTATCCAAATCTTTTTCATTTTATTCTTCTCCTTTCTCTGTCAATATCAGTTGCTGGCCCGAAATATTCACACAGTCGATACCTCCCTTCATGGCTGCCATGGTGCTAAGAATTGCTTCTTGGCTTTCACTGTATAAGACGTCGGGATGAATAGATAGTGCTCACTGCACTTGCGGAAAACTGCTCAATTGGCGGACCAGCCGGTTGGCGTTGCGCTCCCGATTGGAGGATGGATACAGTGATTTTAATCTACCAGAAAACGAAGTATGACTATCTAGTTGTCAATATGTTTTTGCCCATAATACACAGAACGACAAGGCACCCTTTGTGGAAAGCACTTGGGGGAAATGAGGATGGAGGGAACTATCCCTCCCGGATGGATACTACAATAGCGCGCTACCCTGTCTCATCACAACATCATCCGCTGCCTGTCACTCTCAACATCATAGCCCAGGTGAGAACGCCCTGCACTTCCGATTCGCCTTCCCGCCGGTGTGCGGATAATGAATCCCTTTTTCAGCAAGAACGGTTCAACAACGTCAACCAGAGTGTTCGGCTCTTCGTTAATAGTCGCGGCAAGAGCTTCAATGCCCACCGGTCCGCCTTTGTAGTTCTTCAGAACAGTGTTCAGGTAGAGTCGGTCGAGCTTATCCAGCCCGGCCTGGTCCACACCCTCCTTGGTCAGAGCCTCATCTGCCAGTTCCCTGGTGATCTTCCCATCGCCAGTCACCTCCGCGTAGTCCCTGACGCGGCGGAGCAACCGATTGGCAATCCGGGGCGTGCCTCGCGATCTTTTGGCGATCTCCACCGCTCCCTTCTCCTCAACTTGCACGCCTAGAATGCCAGCCGATCTCTTGACCACTTTGGTCAGCTCTTCAGGGGAGTAATAGTCCAGATGATAGCTCATGCCGAATCGATCGCGCAGTGGCGGAGACAGCATTCCAGCCCGCGTTGTGGCGCCGATCAGTGTGAAATGCTTGAGTTTGAAGGGAAGGGTCTTGGCATAAGCCCCTTTGCCATAGATGAAGTTGACCTCAAAATCCTCCATGGCAGAGTACAGATACTCTTCGATGGTGCGGGAAAGGCGGTGTATTTCATCAATGAAAAGAACCTCACCGTTATCGAGATTGGAGAGAATGCCCACAATATCCACCGGCTTCTCCAGCGCCGGACCGGCGGTGTGAGTGATCTTGGTCTGCATCTCGTTGGCGATGATATGGGCCAGCGTGGTTTTTCCCAATCCCGGCGGCCCGTGAAGGAGAACATGATCCAAAGGCTCGCCTCTGTTTTTGGCGGCAGTCAGAGCGATCGTCAGGCTCTCCACAAGCTCTGGCTGCCCGATGTACTCATCCAGAGTCGGAGGACGAAGGCTCAGGATAAAGCTCTCCTCATCCTCCCGCTGAATCGGGGCCCCTTTTGGCTCTTGATCTTCCCCCCTGATAGATGGCTCCCGGCTCACGTTCATTTCCTCTCAGATCGGAATATATCGCGGATCAGATCCTCAATATCTTTCACCCCGCGATTTCGTTCCAGGGCTTCTTCTACCTTTGCTTTGGCCTCCGCTCGCTTATAGCCTAGTCCGGCAAGGACCTCGATGGTCTCATCGGTGATGTCCTTCCGTACCACCTTGGGAATGCTATCATAGCCTTCATCTTTGAGCAGGGCAAACTCGGCCACTTTCTCCTTAAGCGTGGCGATGATCTTCTGAGCGGTTCGTGCGCCGATGCCAGGCATCTTTTCCAGAACCTTGGCATCCCCATCCTCAATGGCGTTAGCTACTGTTGACACGGAAAAGACGAAGGCTTTGGCCGCCTTGCTGGGACCGATATCTTCGACGGCGATCAACCGCTCGAAGAACCGTTTTTCGAATTCGCTGTTGAAGCCCACCAGCACCGGCCGGGGCTGCCTCTCTGAGACGTGATAGTAAATTTGCAGCGTAATTGGGTCTCCCTCTTTCTTTCCGCGATCAACAATTGACCGCATCACAAACGCTGGCAGCATCACTTCGTAGCCCACGCTGTTTACATCGACCACTATTCTCGATTTGTCTGGGTCAATGCTGCTGATGGCCCCGCTGAGATGAGAGATCACTTTACTGTCCTTTCCGGTTTCGCATGGCCTTAAACCCTCTTGCCCCCGATGGCAGCCATCACCGGACTATTGGCCGTCCAGTAATGGCAAATGGCTACCGCCAGTGCATCGGCCACATCATTGGGCTGAGGGATTTCCTTGAGCTTGAGCATGGCTTGAATCGCCCGTTGCATCTGGTCTTTTGACGCTCTGCCGCTACCGGTCAGAGTCGACTTGATCTGGGTTGAAGCATAGCTGGAAACCGGGATATTTTTCTTGGCCGCTGCCAGGCAAATCACCCCTCTGGCATGCCCCATCAGAATCGCGGTGGTGGGGTGTTCATAGTGGGAATAAAGCTGTTCCAACGCCAGGGATTCGGGGCGGAATTGGTCGAGCACTTCATCGATGCCGTCATACAGGCGGGAAAGCCTTACCTCCAGGGCATCTTCGGTAGAACCGGTGCGAATCGCTCCGCCTTCCAACAAAACAATATGGCGATCGGCGATCTCGATGACTCCGTAACCCGTCGTCTTCAACCCGGGATCAATCCCAAGAATTCTCATTTGCTTTCCCCTGAATCAGGCCCTCTTTTTATCTATTATCATAACACCCCAACGGCTGCGAAGATAGGTATCAGAACGTCTCTTCTGTCAAGCTACGGAAGGCTCATTGATTCAGGAATATGACAGCCCGGAAGAAAGAATCATAGTCATCCCCGTAAGAGCGGGAATTGGGTAGGGTGAGGGATGGATTTCTCTGGATTAAGCGCGGGGCAGGCCGGTCAATCACGGGACACTGTGCAACAATTAAGATGAGCGCGTTCCCTTTCCAGTGCGCCTCAATATCTCCCTGGCCGCAATCACTCCCGAAGCCGAAGCCTGCACCAGTCCACGAGAGACGCCAGCACCATCGCCGATGGCATACAGATTGGGGACCTCTGTTTCCAGGTTCTGCGTGAGCTGCAACCTGGAAGAATAGAACTTCACTTCAATCCCATAAAGCAGTGTATGAGGCGAGGCAACGCCGGGAGCCAGCTTATCCATAGCCGTCAACATCTCGTTGATTCCCTTTAAAAAGCGATAGGGAAGCGCCGCACTGATATCTCCCGGAGCAGCAGCCCTTAATGTGGGCTGGACTTTCCATTGATGCACATTTTCGGAGGCGGAAGATCTGCCCTTTTTCAAATCACCCAGGCGCTGTAGAATAGCGCCGCCGCTCAGAAGATTTGCCAGGCGTGCCACGGATCGGCCGTAGGTTATGGGATCGTGGAAGGGCTCTGCGAAGCTGGCGCTGCCGAGGAGGGCAAAGTTGGTATTAGCGGTCTTGCGATGGGCATAACTATGCCCGTTGACTGTGATCACCGGATCGGCACCGCCGGTCGATTCCATAGTGACCTCGCCAGCAGGGCACATACAAAACGTCCTGATCCGGTCCTTGAACGTCCGGGAATAGAACTCTAATTTGCATTCGTAGAGGGCATCGGTCAGTTCCGCAAGCACCGCATTCGGCACTTCAACCCGGAGGCCGATATCGATGGGATTGTTATGCTTGGTGAGTTTAAGCCGAAAGGCCTCTTTTACCAGCCAATCCGATCCCTCCCTGCCAGGAGCCACAACCACATGGCGAGCTTCGATTCTTTGACCATCCCGGCTTTCAATCCCCCTGGCCCTGCCATTGCGGATCAGGATAGATTCAGCGGTGATATCTGTTTGCATTTCTACCCGATCCGCCAGGAAACCCTGCATGCGCTGCAACACGCCATAGCAGCGTTCAGTCCCCAGATGCCGAACCGGTACCGGAATCAAATTCAATCCGGCCAGCTTTGCCTTCTGTTTTAAGCCTTCGACCTCGGGGCCGATTCCATGGAGAACCTCAGGGGCTCCAAATCTCAGGTAACATCGGTCCACGTAGCGGATCAGGGCCTCGGTGTTTTCCACCCCCTGGTAATCCGTAAGCCGCCCACCCACATCAGAGGACAAAGTGAGCTTGCCATCGCTGAAGGCCCCCGCCCCGCCCCACCCACTCACCATATCGCAAGGGGAACAGGAAAGGCAATCGGTATTATCGATAACGCTGGGGCAGCACCGCTTGTTGAGAGCGGGGCCTTTTTCGAGGATAAGAACACGAAGGTCAGAGGATTTGGCTAATTCAAGAGCTGTAAATATGCCCGCAGGACCGCCGCCCACAATAACAACGTCATAGATTTTGGCCATACTCTACCCCGGTGCTGTCCTGCGGTGCCTATGCCAGAATGACATTGGGGGGAAGGAATTCTAGTCCTTGATCTTGTACCGTTTCTTGAACCGCTCAATCTGACCGGCAGTATCCATCATATGTTGCTTGCCGCTGAAGAACGGATGGCACTTGCTGCAAACTTCTACCTTGAGCATTGGCTGAGTCGCGCCAACGGAGAAGGTGTTTCCACAGGAACAAACCACTTTCGCTTCATCATAGTATTTGGGATGTACTTTCTCTTTCATGCTGCTGCTCAATTAGTGTCCTGAATTGGATAGACACTCACTTTTTTATTATATTTGGTCGCTCGTTCAAAGGCGACTTTGCCATCGATGAGAGCGAAAATGGTATGATCTTTGCCCAAACCGACATTGTTGCCCAGATGGACCTTCGTGCCTCGCTGCCTCACCAGGATATTGCCGGCTCGAACCACCTGACCATCCGACTTCTTGACTCCGAGTCTTTGGGATTGGCTGTCTCTCCCTAGTCTGCTGCTGCCGCCTGCTTTCTTATGTGCCATACAAAATTACCCCTAATTTGCTACAATCTCGTTAATCGCCAATCGGGTATGAGCCTGACGATGACCTCTCTTGCGACGATAACGGACTTTGCTCTTGTACTTGAATACAATTATCTTCTTGTCTCTGCCCTGAGACACGATCGTGGCCTTGACCTTGGCCCCGTTGAGCATCGGCTGGCCGACTACGGTCTTCTCACCATCGTTAACCATGAGAACTTCATTCAATTCAATCGCACTGCCCTCATCGCCGGGAAGGCGCTCCACATCAATCGTCTGGCCCGGTGAGACCCGGTATTGCTTTCCCCCAGTAGTAATGATAGCGTAAATTGTCATCCTCCCTCAAAAAATGCCAGCGTTAGCATTTTACCAGTTGTAGCCAAATTGTCAATCTAGCGTTTCCTCAGAGGCCGCCAGAATAGGCTTCGAATTGAAAAGGCGAACAGCACTGGTTATAATTATAGGCGTTATCCTCGACATGCACAAGAGATTGAGCCAATAAAGAGAAAACACCATCGAGAATGCCCACGCCCTTGATCTTATTTTCCTCCTGGGATTTCACATCTTGAGATTGTCGAAAAAGAGGTGAAGGATTTTTTCTTCCGGGGCTTGCCCTCGACCGCGATCGGGGGATATGGAGGTTGAGCAGACCATTTCAATACTCTGATTTCGAATGAGAGTTTTTCTCATCGATGCCCCCGGCACAAATGGAAAAACAAGAATATGGAAACGATGTTCGATCGATTAGACTCCCTCGAAAAGCGATATGAGGAAATCCACACCCTCATGGCTCAACAAGATGCGTGCTCCAATATCGAGCTATTGCAGAAATTGGCTCAGGAGGAAGCCTCTATCAAGGAGCTTGCGGCTCAGTACCGGGAATACAAAACTGTCCTGGCGAAACTTAATGAAACCAAGGCGATGCAAAGTGACGGCCTCGATGGTGAGATGGCGGATTTGATTAACCAGGAAATCGAATCTCTAGACAAACGCCGGGAGAGTCTGGTAGGAGCGATGAAACTGGCTCTCATACCTAAACACCCTGCCGATCAGAAGGACGTGATCATGGAAATCCGCGCTGGTACCGGGGGAGAAGAAGCAGCCCTCTTTGCCGGCGACCTTTTCCGCGCATATACTCGTTATGCTCTGGCCAGGGGATGGCAGGTGGAAACCCTGGATACGCATGAAACCGGAATCGGCGGTTTCAAGGAGATTATTTTCGGAATCAAGGGGAAAGAGGTATTCAGCAGGCTCAAGTATGAGCGGGGAGTTCATCGGGTCCAGCGGGTGCCTCTCACCGAATCGGGAGGGCGAATTCATACCTCGACTGCTACCGTGGCCGTGCTACCAAAAGTGGATGAGGTGGAGGTATCCATCAACCCCGACGATCTGCGGATCGATATCTTCCACTCGGGTGGAGCGGGGGGACAAAACGTAAATAAGGTGTCCACCGCCATCCGCATCACCCATATCCCAACCGGGTTGGTGGTCACGTGTCAGGACGAGCGTTCCCAGCTCAAGAACAAAACGAAGGCCCTGTCGGTGCTCCGGGCTCGCCTGTATGATCAGGAACAATCCAAACAGTTCAAAGAGAGGACAGAGAATCGCCGTTCACAGGTGGGAAGTGGAGAACGCTCAGAGAAAATACGCACCTACAATTTCCCTCAGTCGCGGGTTACGGACCATCGAATTGGGCTGACGCTCCACAACCTCAAAGCCGTCCTGGAGGGAGAACTCGATCAGCTCATCGATGCGCTGATCGCTTCCGAACAACCCTCTGAATAACGTGTCAGACATCAATTATCAGGGTTTGTTCCCGCGTGATCGCCCTTTTGAAAAGATGAAGGTCATCAGACAAGCGCTCGAAGAATCGATGAAAGCACTCGAATCGGCTGGGATCGAAGAGGCTTGTCTGGAGTCTGAGATTCTGCTGCGTCACGTACTCGGTTTGAGCAAGGCAGAACTCCACGCTCGAATTGATGATCCTCTATCGGCTGATCAATCTCAGGCCCTGAATCATCTCTTGCAGCGTCGCCTCACCCATGAACCCTCAGCCTACATCACGGGCCACAAAGAATTCTACGGTATCGATTTCTACGTCAATCGTGCGACACTCATCCCCCGACCTGAAACTGAAATCCTGGTTGAGCAAGCGCTGGAACTACTGCGCTATAATCCCACAGCTCGGATCATCGACGTCGGTACCGGCTGCGGCGCTATTGCCATAGCTCTGGCCATCCATTTGCCCCAAGCCATGGTCTGTGCCACCGACATCTCGGCATCAGCATTGCGAGTGGCTGCATCAAACTGTTTCAGGAATGATGTGCCCAATCGAGTTCATCTGATTCAGGCCGATCTTCTGGGATCGATCCTCGGGCCTTTTGATCTCATCGTTGCCAACCTGCCCTATGTGAGCGATATGGAGATGAGGGACCTGAGCAAAGAAATCCGTCTCTTCGAACCGAATCACGCGCTGGCTGGCGGACCGGACGGACTTGGATTGATCTCCCGGCTTCTTCCTCAAGCAAAAGACAGGGTGCGAAGCGGAGGAGCAATCCTATTGGAGATTGGCCAAACCCAGCGCAGGGCCGCAATCCATCAGGTGAGACAATATTTCCCTGGGGCCCCAATAAAGGCAATCCCGGATTTGAGCCAAAAGGACAGGGGCATCCTGGTGAAAGTCTAATCCGCAAAGGTGGAACTTGCCACAGACAATAGGTTATAATAGGCGGTGGTCTTTAAAGAGAAGTCAAATTGAATCAAACCAAAGGAGTTGAGATGTCTAAAGAGGTAGTCACTGCCCCCATACCGGGAAAGGTCATCAGAGTTCAAGCGCAAGCAAACGCCAAGATCAATGAAGGCGATACGATCTGCGAAATCGAATCCATGAAAATGGAAAACCCCATCACCGCCCCTGTCTCCGGGGTAATCGGTGAAATCAATGTGGCTCCAGGACAGGTGGTCAAAACGGGCCAGACCATAGCGGTTATCAACTACTAGGGACGCTCCGATTAAGAGGTTCTGCCCACTCTCCTGGCTGTCAGGACAGGAGAGTGGGCAGGCTTTGAATCCATTTGTCTCCCATCTTTTCCGAGGGAGTTTAGTTGGTTTGTAAGCGCTTCTGCACGGAGTGGAATATCTTTTGAGCCCCAGAGGGAGTGATGCCGCATCTGGCGGCGATCTCGCTCCAAGTTTCCTCTTTTCCAGTAACAAAGCCCTTGCGGAGCAGATAGACCTGTTGATCTGCCTCGCTAAGGCCTTTTTCATCCAACTCGATCAGCCCCTCAATCGGTTCAACCGTCGCCTGAACCCTCTCCAGCGAAGGTTCGATGGCGAAGGCCTGCCGGTAATCTTCCCGAGCCTGCTCTCTTCGGTGGAGCCTCTCCAATGCAATGGCGCGGTTGAAGAAAGTCCTGGGGTTTGAGGGATAGAGCCAGATTGAAGCCGTATAGCAGTCTATCGCCTGCGCCTCCAGATCGCGAGCCAAAAAGGAGTTGCCCGATACGTAAAAAGAAACCCCTCTCAATTGCCCCGGACTCAAGCCGTATACCTGCGGAATCGATTGCAGCGCATCCATGTTCATTAGACACGTCAGCATCCTTCCGCCATCGTCCGTCCGGGCGATCATCAGAGAGTGGCTGATATCGGCAGAACCATACCAGGGATCAATCAACTGCCGGGTGCCATCGGAGAGCTTAACCATACAAACATAGTGAGGAACGTATCTCCCCGCGTTATCCTGCACCACTTCTATCGTTTCAGCGTCAAGACCTGAATCGATTGCCAAAAATGTCAACAGGCGAGCATAGCCCAGGCAATCAGACTGACGCTGGGCCAACACATTCGGCAACTCCCAGAACCTTCCGCGCTTGATGTTTTGTCTGACGCTGACATAGATCCGGTTTATGAGGGCAGTTTCGTCACTGTTACCCGTGGGACAGTCCGGAATCGTTCCCCATTCCCGGACCGACTTCCTCACTTCATCGTCCGTCCACACCCGAACGCCAGCCGCCTTCCCTATCCTTCCCACCTCTCTGATCTGTTCCATGAGCCCATTAGCGACGTCGAAGAAGGTTCTTCTATCGCTCGTGACCGCCCGTCGGAGCATCCTCTGCTCCAGCCAGCCATCCAGAGAATCATAAGGGCCCTCTTCGGAGAGCACTTTGCGCTCCCTCCAAATGCCGACCAGGCGCATTCCGAAGTCCAGGTCGCTATCTCTGGACAAGTCAAGATCCACCCACCGATCGTTCAACCAGACCTGCACCAGAATGTGGTCGCGCTCCGGCGGCAAAGACTGGATCGACTGCAAGACTCCCCATATCTCCCCGGCGGAGTGTTCGGCAGGAGGATTTTCCCGCAACTGCCCTGCCATGAAATCGAAGAGTCCCCCTTCTCCCAGTATTCTGATCACCTTGAAACAAGTGGGAATTCCCACAGCGCGGTGAAGTTCGGCGGCAAGCAGCGCTTTTCCGGCGCACATCCCTCGCCTTCGCTTCAGAACATCCTCGGCACTTAGGTCCCACTCATCGAGATAATAGGGTATTTGGTCTCGCACAAACCGGGCAATGGTTTCGGAAACTTGAAGGGGTGAGCTTCTATCGGAAGCCAACTGAGCTGCCTGAGTTCGAATCACTTCACTGACTGTCATCCCGTATTGTTCCTATTGGCCCTTTCCAATCCTATGATGACAACACCCGGATGATATCCGGAATGAGGAGATGGGCCAGATCCCGCCGGCTCCCCCCACACAGGACGACGATCAATCTGCCGTTGCAAATCTGGTCCGCGGTTTGCTTGATCTCCTGAGCCAGTTTGGTATGGAAGTTCGCCGTGAGCCCGATATCGCCATAGTCGCCCTGAGTGCCGTCATAGCCCCAGTTCCAGAAGATGACCTCCGGTTGAAAAGCCTGCGCCCGCGAGGTGAAGTTCTCCCTGACCAGATTCAGATATTCCTCGTCGGTCACTCGCCAGGGAACCGGGACATCCACTTTGTTGTTCTGCTCCATGCTCCCGCCGCCGCAGAAACACATGTAGAGGACATCCGAGTCCTGTCCGAATATCTCCCAGGTTCCGTCACCATGATGGGCATCGGTATCGATGATGGCAAACCGCTTTACGCCGAAGTATTTGCGCAACTGGGAGATAGCGATGGCCGCTCCATTGAAGTAACACCCCCCTCCGAAGAAATCGGTGCCCGCATGATGATCTCCGTAGCCGGTGAAGACGAAGGCATTGTCGATCTCACCGCGCCACATCCGAATAGCCGCCGCCACCGTACTTGAAGCCGATATCAATGCCCCGTCGAAAGCCCCGCTACTCTTCACCTGTTCAACCATCTCCGGGCGATGCACATCCAGGAGCACCTCCTCCGGCATCAACTCCAGATCAAAAGAGGAAGTCGGCTTCAGAGGATAAAAAGCATCGTAGAGGAAAACGTTATCCCTGGAGAGAATACCCTCCAGGGCCTGGGGAAAGTCCCGCAGCCTCTCTCCCTCCTGATAGTGAAAGAAGACCCCGGTTCTGCGCCTCGGCAAAGACGCCTGTGGTTGTTGAGAGGACAGATACCCCAGCTGTTTCTCTCCCAGGAGCTTGACCTCGAGAGGCTCTCCATACCCGCCGACTGCGCCAGGCACAACACTGGCTTCGGGCCAAAGGCGTTCACCCTTGGCCAGTTTGTAGAAAACAACCACAAGCATCCCGAAGACAAATCCTCCAATGTGCGCCCAATAGGCAACCCCGCCTGCCTGGGCTGAAGATCCAAGCTCCCCGACGCCATTGAAGAACTGCATCATGAACCAGAAGCCCAGCAGAACAACAGCCGGAAGCTGAATAATGATGATGAAGAACAGCGTATCTACCCGACTGTAAGGATAGAGGAGGAAATAAGCCCCCAACACGCCAGCGATAGCTCCGCTGGCGCCAATGGTGGGAGCCAGAGAATTCCAATCGAATGCGATCTGGACTCCGAAAGCGACCAGGCCGCACGTGAGGTAGAAGGCCAAGTAGCGCCAATGCCCGAAGCGGTCCTCAATATTGTCTCCGAAGACCCACAAGAAGATCATATTGCCCAAAAGGTGCATCCACCCTCCGTGAATGAACATGCCGGTAAACAAGGTCGCCCAGGTGGGGATCGGTGAAGCGATATCCTGACATGAGAAAGGAATACTCTGAGGTGTACCGAAAACCATCCATGGGCCGCACATCCATTTGGCATCGACCCCATGCGTGAGTTCATAGGGCATGAAACCGAACTTCAGGAAGAAAACGTCGCTATTGCTGATTATCAGTTCATAGATAAAAACGAGCGCACAGATTGCGATGAGGCTGACATTGACGATAGGGAAAGTGCGGCGGGTGACATCACGATCGGAAATCGGAATAAACACTACAGCTACACTCCATCAAGATTTAATCGCCTGGGATTCGCGGAATCTCGCCTCGTTTACGGGTCTGCCAATATGACTTACTATCGACCCTGAGGCCTGACGGGCACAACAAAATGAGAGGCATGCTCTCTAACCTAACCCAACTTCCGCAGTTTCGAAGCTGACAGGTGCTTCTCCCGAACGTAAAGTTGGTACTACATTGCTTTAATTTTCATTCGCTGAGGGAGGTGCAGCCCAAGCATCTGGAGGAGAACTGCCTGGG
>JAQTRE010000056.1 GCA_028711995.1 Dehalococcoidia bacterium
CATGTCGATCTGCCGCAGACGCCTTAAACGCTCAGGATTAGGCTCTCCGCCTTCATTATGACAGCTCATCGGGCTTTTGTCATGGGCCTAGAACTTCCAAGGCGGCGGGCTTCTTTGCCTAATATATAGACGGTCCATAGGCGGAAAATGCTCAAGTTTTTTGTGCAAGCTCCACCACTATGATTTCACGATATGGGCTGCCGGCTCATTGTTGCGGCAGCGTCACCCCATGCTCTCGTACATATGCTTCAAATGCTTCCCGGGAGGTGAAACAGTAGAATTTCTGATCCTGAGGATTGACAAAATAGTATAAAGGTGTGCCCTTAGCCTTTAACTCCACGTGAATCCGATTAAAGTTATCAGCCGTGTAAAGCACCCCATCCAGGATCACCGGGACTTTTACCAGGGAACCATCTCTCGACTCTCTGACTTCGATGGACCCCGCGTTTTTCGTGGCAATCTCGGTCCCATCGACGAAAGCCACGATTCGTACGTTATGAGCAACCCCATCTCCGGAGGGCGTGGCGGCAAAGATGAAACTGGATTCGACCGTATTCCCTTCCAGGCCCAGATGAATCTCAGCCAACCCCACTTCGTCTTCAAAGTCATCGATAACAATGGAATAGGTGACATGCGTGTTGGCAATGACCTCAAAACCATCGGCCGTCTTGCGGACCGTTTCGTTTTCCAGAAAGAAGTACCTCTCTCCTTCCAGGGCAGGACCATCAACCACTACTGATTCTGTACCGGCAAGAAGATAAATGTAATCCGGCTCCTGTGCAGCCGGGTTAAGCTTCTTTTCATCAGGATTAAAGATATTTCCAGGAAACCTGATCTCGATCTTCAACACCTTTGTGTTTTTCAAATCAACCTGAGCGGCTATCTGGTTTCCCTTTTCCGTTGGAAAGATCACGGTTACCTGATCATCATTCCCCACCACCTGTGCCGGACCGATCTCCCCTTGTCCCGCACTCACGATTCTGAATCCCTCGCTATTTCTGGCGATTTCTTCAGCCAGCGCCACATTTGATTCTCCATTGAACGTTGGGATCGCCAAGCTTAACGCGATGATCAATGACATCACCAATGCCCCAATCGTCGCCGGTTTCCATTTGGGTTGTGCGCTAAGAAAAGACCAGGCCGGCTCAAACCGTCCCCACCTCATGGAGGAATCTCTGTCCGGCCCCCGAAAGCGCTCGGAACTCAGCAGCTGTTCTTTGAGCCTCTCCCTGTGACTCGGGAGTTCGATCCTAGGAACCTTTACGGATTCCAATTTTCTGATGAGCTCATTTTTATCCATTGTCTTCACCTCCGTCCGATCTTCCAATAACAGAACGGTTTTGGCGGCAAAACGTTGCGGTTACCCCATTTCCAGCCTCAGTTTTTCGAGACCGCGAGACAGCAGCGATCTCACCGTTCCCTCGCGTTTCCCCAGGATATCGGCAATTTCGCTGGTCGTCTTTTCCTCGAAAAACCTCAAGGCGATGACTTCCTGGTATTTTGAAGGAAGTTGCCGGATCATTCCCTGCAAACTCAGGAATTCCTCGTGCCGCTTGAGTTCTTCCTCAGCATCAATAATCTCGGAAGAAGCGCCGAGGAGACTTTCCGGCTGCCGGATTGCTTCAAGAGGAACAGCGTAATGTCCGTTTCGACGGAAGTAGTTGGCAATCTCATTACCGGCAATTCGATAGAGCCAGGCTGAAAAAGGAATATTTTGCCAGCGGAATTGCCCTATCTTGTCCAACGCCTTCAAGAAAGTCTCCGAGGTTATGTCCTCGGCGGTCTGGAGATCGGCGACTCTTTTCAACACATAGCCAAAGATGAGGGCATAGTTCTGCTCATAGAGTACACCGAAGGCTTGAGGGTCCTTCTGGGCCCAGCCGACAAGTTCTTTTTCCTGCTTGATGTCCATCACTTTATAACATAGCGCAATTTTCACAAAAACGTTGCAATTCAACTCACCTGCTATAATATATACTTAATGGGCACAATGCCCTATAAACCACCATAGCGCACGTTGGCTGCTAGCTCTCCGTCTTTCGGTTCAGTTCTTGTTTTTTCATATTCCGGTCCTGTCCGGTTTTGATGTTCCCAAGCATTATAGTAAGTGAAGGGAAAAGGAGACGCTGTTTGTGGATGAAGCCCGGATCATAGAATCGATACGCCAGGGCCACGTCAACGCGTTCGAAGAAATCGTGGAGCATTATCAGATGCCGATGGTGCGTTATCTGTATCGCTTGACCGGTGATCTTGCTGCAGCACAGGACCTGGCTCAGGACACCTTCTTCCAGGCATACCGCGGCATCGACAGCTTCAATACACACATTGCTGATACATGCCCGAGCACAACTGAAACTGGGAGACAAACTCTGGCATGTCAGCATTGATTTAGTGGAAGAAAGCTTGGATTGGCGGCCGTATTCTTCCGTCACGGACGTGCCGATTCGATATAACCCGGAACTCGATGGCCCGGACCGCCAGGCTGCTACGTATCTTCTGCCAACATTCGATCAAACCGCTGATTTGATCAGGCAGGGTGCCAAGTCATACGTCTTCATTCACCACGGCGTCGAATATTCTCTCTCGGAGGACGGCAGCATCGTCGGAAATAGAGTCCCGTCACCATACGTTTCGGTGTATCTCATCCTTGATGACGATATGCTCGTTGCCGGAATTAATATTGCATCGGGACGACTCGTCGATCTCTTTGAATTCCCTCCAGAGCTGCACCTTTCCACCAGCGAAAAGGAATCGATGCTGACCGTTCTCGAGTCCCAACCTGAGGTGATCAAACTATTGAATAGGGGTGCGGAGATTGCCTTCCTGGGCCGCAACAATGACGAAGACGAGGCCGGGAATATCGGCGTGGCAATGATGCATATTGAAGAAACAATGAATTCGGGAATGCCCGTGTGAGCCTGGATACTCTGGCATTTCAGGATTTGACCTGCTATTCGGATTTGGATTGATTATGTCCCTTGTTATGGCGTTCCCAAAGGGATCGCAGAAAATCCTGCCCCGCTTCTCCATAGGCATTGCATATACGATTCCCCTGTTCCTTCTCTCCGGCATTGTACAGGGCCTCAACGATTGAGATCACGTCGACTTTCTTGTAAGTGGGGTAGATTCCATGCTGAAGCATCTCCAAACAAACAAGCCCCACTTCCCCCGGACTTGCGGTAACCAGCCTGGCAAGTTCCTTCAAAAAAGATGGGTTGTTATGATTGATGTCAACGAGAGGAACCGATAGCTTCAACCACTCCAAACTTTTCGGGGTTATCTCACCAAGGAAGGAAGTGAGCTTCAGCAAATCAGATAACAATTCTTTGTCATCTGTCGTCAAGTCATTCGATATCTTCCCTTGATAGTGCTCAAAAACCTGCTCCCAAAATGACAAGACTCTCTCTTTTTGAGTGGTATCAAACTGCTCCTGTTGGGCCGAGAAATAGTGCACCATCGTTTTTAGCTCTGATGTATCCCACTTCAGCAAGAGCTTTAAGAATAAGCTGTCACCATCGGTAAGTGATTCTTTTCCTTGGAGATAGCCAATACAAAGATGGTGGATCAAGCTCTCTTTTGAATGCTGGTCGACAAAATCCGTGATCAATGCTTTGGCATAGTGCCCGTTACTCCTCAGTAAGTCATGCAGCACGTCATAGACACCGGGGCTCGCGAGATAACCGGTGAATGCGGCATGCCAATGTCTGTCGTTATCTCTGAGGAAAATGTTGTTGATATTTGATTTCACCCATTGCTCATCCAGGTAATACAGATTCGGCAGGTATTCGCCTAAAGTGAAAGAGAATTCCAGACTATCGTCAAAGGAACGATCAAGCCGCTTGGTGAAATCATCTTTGATGCTTTTAACCCAACGATTGCTTCCGTCTGTTGATTTGCCTAGTCGAGCGTAACGGAGCGAGTAGTTGATTATGGCTGATAGCGTTCTCCCCTTGCCGCCGTTATGAACTTGGTCCCATAAATCTCCTTCGGCTGAGACTTCGGAGGGAGCCCTATCGAGAAGTTGGATCAAAACCTCTTCAGCCAACGGCAAAGCGACGGCATCGAAAGCATGGCTGTCATCCTTTGTTCCCTCTTCAATCAGCCCGGCTATATCGCAAATGATTGCATCACGGATGTCATATCCATCTTTCCGTTCTTGGCTCCAGAACCCTTCTGATGCCACTATCTCCCGGCAGAAGCCGAGTACAGATTTCCAGTCAAATTCGTTCTTAGCTTTCCACGCTTCGCTGAAACCCGATAGAATCGAGTCCTGGTACAATCGATCTACGTTCACGAAGGGCTGGAGGTCAGTGGCGAATTTCTGGGGATTGTCTTTGACAGTCTTCCGCAGTGTAGATGCCAAGCCCTCTTTCGAAGGCTCTTCCAGCCTTGTTTTGGCGACTCCCTGGAAATCGCGAAGGTACTGAGCTAAGTCCGCATTTGGCATATCCAGCATCTGGGCCGGTTGTATTGGGCTCGGTTCGGATACCCACCGGGCTTTGCTGTGCCCTACGCTGAAACTGGGATGCTCCGGTTCCTGGCCTGCAATCGGAAGATATCTTTGGTACATACTCAGCACCACCGGATCGCCGCTCTCTTTGAGCGCGGAGAGCCACTCCAGCTTTCTATACGCCCTGTACTTCCTTCTGTCTTCCTTGCTCCAATTTGGCTCCTTTGGCATCCATCGCGGGTGTCGCCGGATCCAGGAGATAACCTCGGCCTTCTGCTCATCAGAAAATCGAGTGAAGTTGAGCCTAAATAGTTCGTAGACCTCGTGTTTCAGATGAGGGTTCTCGATCAACGCCGGTCTGGCGAAACCCCAGAAAAGGGAAGAGTAAGCGTTCCAGTGAGTAGCTACCATATGTAGAGCCAACCGCTGGAACACCGGCTGTTTTCTGCCGAGCAACTCTTTAAGGATTGGAGAGACAGCTTCAGGGTCTTCAGCAGCGGCAGCATGAAGAAAGTCACGAGTAGCACGGACGAGTATGTTTTGATACTCTCCGGGCAGCGAGTTTTGCTCGTGATCTTCAATAGCAGGAAGCCAAGCAATGCTGAACAACGATTCCTTCACCGCGAGTATTTCCTCTATTTTGTCAAGGACAATCTGCGCAGCTCTAAGCGGAAACAACTTCTGAAGAGCGGGTGTGTTCTTAGTCATCAATTCGTTAAGCCAATACCGGTCAATCAGAGGTTTCACCTCGATTTCTTTGCTTCGCTCTTCTAGCCTGAACCCGATGCTGACTCCCAGCAGCTTAGCGGCAAGATCGTTAGCATCTTCCTTGATCAGCTTCGGCAACAGGGCCTCGCCAATCTCAGAACCCGCGAGGTCAACCCCCCATCTGGTTCCAAGATAAATACTCACCCTATCGATATCCTGGATATCCAGGAACCTAACAGGGAGCTTGGCCATGATCTTCACCAATGACCAGTCGGTGCCGTAATTATCTATTCGCTCGCCCTTCTCGTCTCGATAGTCCGAGATGGAACGGACAATTTCCATGAGCATATGGCCAACATCATCACCGGCGGATTCAACTTCATCTGCTACCTTTTCCAGATAGTCCAGAACGTTCCAGTGGGGTATCGTATATGCGCCAGTCTGACTTGGGACTTGAATAGGCGAAGGGTTCCTCCTGAAAAACCCGTAGCAATTCAAGTACTTTAGCCAAACGGCATTGTCCAACCTTCGAAAGAAATATGTCTGGTAAGACTCCTTTGTGAGATAGACATCCACAATGATCTTTATTTCGGCAGGAGTGGGAATCTTTCGGCTCAGTATCAAGTCGATATGCTCAACGTCTTCGTAGAAACGCTCGTCCTTTTGGTACAGATCAAGTTCGATAATTCTGTTGACGAGGCCTTCCAACAGATGCTGATAACCGATTTCCCACCGGCCCTTTTCCGAGAAGTCCGTCCATATCTTGCCCGTGACTTTATCATGGGATGCGAAGCTCTGTTTTATGCCTGCAGGGATGTTTGAATTAGTGGCCCCGGCATTCACAGGGAAAACGTTGACTGTGGCAGTGGCAAGAGCCGTGTTTATCTCGTTCCTTACGAATTCTCTGGATAAAGACTCGTCCGACATGACAGGGATGAATATAACGCTCCGCTTTACCTCGTCAAGCATCTTTTGGAGATCATCTCCAGAGCGATTCTTTTCATCGTCAACAAAGATATCGAGACCTAAGCGCTCCCTCCTGAGCCTTTCAGTTATGTAAGCAACCAAAGGATGGTCCGGTGAGCCATGGCAGATGAATGTCTTGATCACTGCGGATATCCTTTCACAACGCTCCGTTCTGTTTGAACAGTGGCGAGCATAACGCTATTTTCTCCCCGCCCCCTCCTCCACCACCCCAATCTCCTCCGCCGTCAATCCATAAAGCCGATACACCAACTCATCAATTTGACGCTCCAGCGCAGAGACGTCCGCCTCCGGGTTGGCGGACTTGGCAGTCAGGATGCGCTCGACCAGGGTTTCGATGGGTTTGGGGTCAGCGCATGAGGGAATCGGAATCTGTTCGACATATATAGACTTAAAGCGCATGAAGTTTCCTCGCACCTTGGGGCAAATCTGAGGAAAGAAAAACCTGTTGACACTTGAATTGAGAATGCTGAGCAGATATGATGAACCTTCAGGAACCATGAAGAGCGTGCAATCCGGGTAGAGGCTCGAACTATCCAGAGCGAATGCACACTCGTCTGTAATATCCGGGTAAGTGATCTTTGACCGCTCAAACTCATGCCAGTAAGCGATGTTGTCTTGAATCTCATACCATTCATAACTTCCGGGCTTTCGTCCCGGCCACTTACCCTTTTTGTCTTCATCCCAATCATCCGGCTTTGGCATCAACTGCGTGCGAAACTTCTCCAAATGAGCGCGAATGGCAGGATACTTCTTGATATTGATGCCATGCCTCGTAAAGATGAGCCACAAATCCTGAGGCTCTACCCTCCACCGTTTCACATCCCTTCCCCGCAGGAATGGCTTCAACACCTCAGCCGAAGAAGGGTGCTCTGCAATCAGCCGGTCGCGCGTGGCTCGATCCACTACAAAGGCCTCGTTCAATCCGGTCAAAACACCGCGATAGAACCGCCCATTCACATACTCTCCCAGCGGCTTACCCGCCTTGCGCAGCTTTTCCATCAGGCGCAACACTGCCGGGGATTCCAGCCGCCAGCCGTCCGGCGTCAGTTCCTTCTGAAGCATCAGGAAGCTCTTCGCCCGGAACTCGGACTCAAAGCGCTCGATGGGTATCCCGGGTTCCCAGGTGAGCACCCGGCTCCGGTTGGCATCGGGAGGGCGCTTGCTCAGGATGATGATCGAGGGATAGGCAATAGCCTCGTCAAACACCGGCGCATCCCCAAAATCGATGAGCCGGTGCACCGTTCCCTTTCCGGCGAGGAACCTCCGCAGCTTCTCACCGTACCCGGAGCGGAAGTACTTGTTGGAGGAGATGAAGGTCAGCGTTCCATTCTCCCGCAGAAGCCGGAAGCCGCGCTCATAGAAATAGACGTAGATATCGGCCACGCCCGTGTAGCAATTGTAGCGCCTCTGAAGCTCCGGCTTGAGGTCTTTGATCTGCTCCTGCCGCACATAGGGCGGGTTGGCAATGACCACGTCAAAGCCGCCGTTGCGCATCACCGATGAGAAATAGACGTCAAAGCTGAATGCCCGGTCGCCCTCAGTCATCCGGGAGATGAGTTCATCGATCTCTGCCTTGTACTGGTGCTTCCTTTCGGCATTGGTTTCCCTAAAATGCAGGGGTATGAGTTCTTCCACCTTTTCGAACAGATGCCAGTTGAGCATGTTCTTCTGGACATCCAGAATAGAATCTCCCTGAACTACTTTGTAATCCAGATTGGGCAGGGGATCGATTTGACGGATATCCTGTTCGTCCACCACCAGCGAAAGCCAGAGCCGCAGCTTGGCGATCTCCACCGCGCCGGGATCGATATCCACCCCATAGAGGGAATTCTGGATGCATTGCCGCTTGAAGCGATAAGGCGTTCGCTCCGGATTTGCACCCAGGTACGTGTTGAGGACCCTCCGGGCCTTGACGGTTTCGTGCATCATCCCCACGAGAAACGCTCCCGATCCAACCGCCGGGTCGCAAACCTTGATCCCGGCCAGTTTTTCATCGAGGGTCCCGGCATTATCGCTGATGCTCTTGGGAAGCACATGCGAATACCGTTCCGTCTCCTTGCCAAGCGAAACGATTCTGCCCTCATGCTCTTCGGCGAATTCGCCCATGTGGACAAAGGCTTCGATGTCCGCTCTCGGAATCATCGGCTTGCGAGCTATGATTTCAAGAGCGGTTTGCTTCGGGTCCGGCTGTCCGAAGAGCTTTGCCTGAGTAGCGCCGGTTGGAGCCAACGGAACCTTCCCGGTATTCACCCCATTATCGAGGTAGTCGATGAGGCTTTCCTGGCACATGTAGTGAACGATTTCGCGAGGCGTATAGTAGACGCCGAACTTCTTGTTGAATTTGTTTTCCTCGGCTTTCTTCTTGGACTTGATGGCTTTGGCCCAATCTTCGAAGGTTTCGGCGGTCACGCCGCACAGCTTCTCGAATATTTTGCCGAGCATTTCGGGATCGATGGCCACCTCTTTTTCCAGCGGCTCATCTTCCTTAACGGTGAAATTGTAGAGGTCGAAGATATCGAGAATGCCGCTGCCTTCTTCGGACGTGCCGGTGCGATTTGAAAAGAGGCCGTTGGGAAGGATGATCTCGGTATGGCCCCAATCGTATTCGGGATCGAACAGGCCTCCGTTGAGGAACGGTATCCGGCATTCCAGTCGATGATAGTAGCTCGGGTCCACACCGCCCCTGGATTCCTTATTGAGGGCGTCATAGAAGAGGTATTCCAGGCAGTCGTTGAAGAAGTTCTGGTTTCGCTCCCGGCATCGGTCGAACAGGGTTCGCAAAAAGCGTCTATCGCCATCGCCCCATCTTCCTTCCTCCGGGACACCCAACCAGCCTTTCTTTTGCAGGAAGTAGAGGAAGATAACCTGCCCCAAAAGCTTCTTGGAGAAGTCGACCGTATTCACGCCTTTGGCGGCGAAATCAAAGCGGATCTGAGGGTCCGCCGCAACGAGTTTATCCAGCGCTTCCTTCACGTCTATGAAGAGCTGGCGATACCGCTCGTAGAACTCCTTGGTGACCCGCTCGATATTGAAGGCCTCTTCAAGTTGAGTGAGTGTGGGATTGTGGACATCGTCCTGCAGAAGGGGGAGGAGCTGCGTCTGCGCAGTGTGGCTGCTTTCGTTTGACCTCACCAGGAAAGAGTAACGCCGGGACGGCGTGAGCTCAGTCTCGAGTTTGCCCTCATCATCGAGTCGGTAGTCCACCTTTACCAGGGAGAAACGCCAGTCTTGCGAATCAGGGGGGACGAACGCTACGAGAGCTGCATCTTTTAGGTCGCCGCCCATAGTTCCCTGAAGATACCGGGCCACGAAATTCCGCTGCCGGGGGCGCGCGTGCTCAAGAGAGGTTTCCTTCTTGAGGTTCACGATGAGGCAATCCATCTTGTGATCGCCATCGGAATACTTGCCGATACGCTCCATCGAGTTAACGAACGGCTGGAAGGCACCGGCGTTGGGGATGCGATTGCCGGCGAGCACGAAGTTGTTGGACGTATCGAGGCGGTTGAGGAGTTCCTTGACGAAACGAGTGAACCGGTCTCTATCGAAAGGCTTTTCAAACGTTTCTCGAATGATCCTGGCGGCGGTTAACCTATCCATGATGCTCCTCACCCGCGAATGCAGGCATGCCCCATTGACATTCCGGGGCGTGTTCCGTATCATTAGTATAGAATCACGATGAGAGGCCAATCCGCGGACTTAGTGCCGTGGCAATGCCTCTCTTTTTTTACCTCTTGTGCTCCAGCATCCCTCTCAGATTGTTCATGAATACAATGTGGGGCATCATCTTTCTGAACAGGGAGGAGAAGCTCGTCTGATTGGGTATCATGAGCTTGAGCAACTTTTCCTTCTTGATCAGATACTCTACTAAGCAGTAGAAATCCCCATCGCCGGTAACGATCAATGCCTTGTCGTAGTTCTCGTACTCAATCACCGCGTGCAGCACGAGCTCCGCATCGACGTTTCCCTTCACTCCGCCGTCCGGCAGCAGCAACGTGGGCTTGAAAACAAGGAGATAGCCGTCTTTCTGAAGGTTGGTGTAAAGCGTCTGGTTCTGGGGAACATAGCCGATGAAGAGAAACGCTTGCGTGATGTCGTATTTGTTGCCAAGATACTGCCGAAATCGATTGAAATCCAGCACCCATCCCTGCTTGCGAATCGATAGGTTCAGGTTCTGACTATCGATGAAGGCATAGTTGTTCGGTCGTTCCTTCATGCTTCTCCACCCGCCAGGTACTCAGAGAGGATAACCTCTCTGGGGCCGGCGGTCTGGGCGGCGCTTTCAGACAACGGCTCCTTGAAGAACTCCGGGGCGACGAGTGTCTTGAGCTTTCCCAAGATTCGAAGAGGATTCGATTCAGTGTTGAGAGCCTTCGCCAGATTCTTGATGGTCTGCTTGGGCAAAGCCCCCTCTTCGAGCAGCCTTATCACTTCTTTCAGATAAGCCTCATCGTCTTCGGTGTAGCCCTGATACCGTTGGACCGCTTTGATGATCTTGAGAAGTTTTGTTGCCGTATCCCGGCCCCCCTTGCCCCGGGGTTCCAGCGGCTCCTCAGTTGTAGCCAGGCTGAAAGCATCCTTATTCTTCTCCAGAAGTTCGAAGTAGTCATTGCCCGGGACCAGGCGCGGAGTAACCGTATCTGCTTCGAGCACCCTGGCGGCTGATATGAAGTCGAGTTCTTCGGATTGGCTGTTGCGGTCTGTCATGTAAAACTTTTGAAGCTTTCCCTTCCGGAAATAGGTCAGCAGCGAGTTTCCAGGGCTCTGATAGGCCCGCCCGGTGCGGGCTTTCTTGGGCAAGCGTTTGACCTTCTCGAAGAGATTGGGGTCGGCATCTCGAACGTCCCGGATTGCCTTGAGGTACTTGAGTTCGCTCTCTCCTTCCCCATCTTCCCCGGTGATCGTCTTCTTCGACGTCAATTTCATGAATAGATCGTGAGACTTGATTTCTTCGCCCTCGGTCAACAACCGGGCGTCTGTGCCAAGCATCTCGATGAACGCTTGGATCTTGGCCTCCGCCGCTTCCTTGAGCTTGATCTGTTCATTCGATTGAGTCGTAGGGAAGAAGTTGAACGTGTGGATGCGGTCGAATTTGGTGTCGACCCGGTTGATACGCCCTACCCGCTGCATCAGGCGAGTGGGGTTCCACGGGATATCATAGTTGACGACCACATTGGACCGATGCAGGTTGACGCCTTCTGAAAGAACCTCTGTTGTAACCAGAATCCGATACTGATTCCGGGTAGATTTGGCGCGCGCGTCAAAATTGGCAATGACCTTGTCGCGGATAGCTGTTCCCGAAGTCCCATGATAGCAAAGTGCCTGACGGGGGAACCTTTTTTCGAGGTTCTCGGCGAGGTATTCTGCCGTCTCTTTGGACTCCGTGAAGATGATGATCTTATTATCCTTGAGGATATCCGTTGATGAAAGTACTCGAAGAAACTCAATGAGCTTCGGATCGCGGTCTATTGTCTTCCAAAGGGCATCTACCTGATGGAGCACTTCGCGGTCGCTCATGAGCCTTTCTCTGAATTTAGGATCGAAATCCGAGCTGTCATATTGCCTTGCCTTGCCCTCGTCGATCATCCTCTGGATAGCCTCGTCGTCATCGCTCTCAAGGAGCTGGAATATCTTGCCGGCATGGTCTTTGCTGATGTATACATTGCCCTTTTCGAATTCGGCGAGGAATTGGTCATAGGACTTGATGAAACGTCTCAGAGTATTCCGAAACGCGTGAAAGCTGCTCTCCAGCCGTTTGACCAGGAGAATCTTCATGAACTTCCGCATGTTCTTTTCAGCAAGTTCCTCCGGCTGGGTGATCTTGCCTCTGTAGTAGAGCATAGGAGTATATCGGGCGTATTCGAACTTTTGAGTGACGAGGCTGATCGTTTCGGTGAAGACGAATTCCTCATGGGCGTTGAGCTGGTAGAAGAGAGCTTCAGGGTCGGCCACCTCAGGGAACTTGAGCCCCTGTTGTTTCAAATCCTCCGAGAAGTAGTTAACGATCTCTGATCGGGTTCTGCGGATCATCAGATATTTGAGGACTTTCTCCCGGATCTCCTTGGCGTTTTCGGCCACGACCTGCATATATCGCTCGTGGTCCTTCTGACGGTCAAGTCCCTCGAGCTGCTTTGAGAGGTGTGAAAAGAAGCCCTCCAGATTGGGCAAGTTGGGGATCGTGCTCTTTCGGCCTTTCTGGAAGAGCTTGATCTGGCTGAGGATATCTTGAGGGGAATTGTTGAGGGGCGTAGCCGTCACCAGGATAACTCGCTTGCCCCGGCAGATTTGGGCCAGCTTCTCGTATGTGGCGGTTGTTTCCGTGCGGAAGCGATGGGCTTCATCGATGAACACGTTCTTATAGCGTTCCGTGCCTTCCTGCAGAAGATCATCGAGCATTCCCAGCGATTTGAATTTGGCTGAAATGTTGAATTCGTGGAAGACGTTGCGCCAGGAACCGGGGTTGGTTTCATCAATGAGCACCGGCGGGGCAATAACCAGATGCCTCCCATCCAGTTCCTGAGCCAATCTCGCGCACACATATGTCTTGCCCAAACCGACAACATCGGATATGAAGACCCCTCCGTACTCGTCGAGCTTGGCCTTGGCATCTTCGACAGCATCGTTTTGATAAGCCAAGTCCATATAGCCTTCCGGGAAGTATTCGGCTTCCGCGCCTTCCTGATCCCGATTGATCTTATCCCTGAAGTACTCATAGAGGAATTTCAAGTACAATTCGTAGGGAGAGATCGTATCATTGAGCCAGGTACGGGTCTGGATCGTCTCGACGTACTTTTCCTTGAGGTCTACCGCATTTTCCCACAGCTCATTGAACTTCGAGATCGCAAACTCATAGTCTGCCCTGTCTTTCAGTTCGACATTAAATTCCAGGTTGTCCACTAGCCCAGACTGTGTGAAGTTGCTGGAGCCTGTTATCACGCGCCCCACGTCTTTATCCCCTTCGACGAAGGTCATGATGTAGAGCTTGGCGTGGATGTTCTCCGAAGGGTACGCCCGGATTTCCAGCTTACCGTCCCGAAGCCATGCAAGGAATTTCGCCACTCCTTCCTCCACTCCTTCATGATCGTCTGAGGTCTCCAGTTCCGTCGCTACGTCATCGGCGAAGTGCTGCTTGACCTCGGCATGAGACAGTAAAAGCTCACCCTGAACCGGGTTCTTGGCTTGGCGAACGAGTTCGACGGTTTGCCTGCCGGTTCCTATTCCGATGAGGATTCTGAGCTTCTCGGTCTTTTCGAGGGATTTGTAGAGGGCATGGAATCCGCTGGTGTAGAAATAACCGACCAGGACATCGAAGAACCGGGTATCTTTGATAAGCACCCGGAATCTGTCTCGAAGGTTGCTCTCCCCTTCATTGGTAATGAAAGTGGTATCCGTGCTCACAGACTATCAGTCAAACTTCTTCGGATTGCAGTTTAGGCTCTGGGAGGCCTTTACTGGTATCCTACTCTGACTCGCCGCGAGAGTCAATGCTCAAAAGCTACGCTCTTATGGCATGGGTATAGCGCGTTGCGTTCTTTTGTTTGCGCGTGATGTTTTCCCAAGTGGCTGATATTCATCTTAGATGAGTGGTGCAACCGGATTCACCGGAAAAAGTGAGTCTCTCGGGCGGATTGCTTGGTTGGCATATGGCATAACACTGTACAAGCAAGAGAGAGAAAGTACGATGCAAGTGAAAGCGGGTTCGAGTTGATGCTCGAACCCGGCTTTTATTCGGACGTGGAGCGACAGCGGCCTGGCGCGCAATATCAAGGCTTTTGGGCAGATACTTGACTGAGCGCCTATCGACCCCCTCCCGGACACAGCCTGCAACTGTACAGTATATAATCTCGCCGAAGAAAGCCTTCTTCAACGAGCTTGTGGATTCTTTCCTCCAGGTTCCGAAGCTCAGTCAACAGCTTAACCAGATCCACTACCCTCCCCGACCCAGCCATCTCCTTTATCATTGATCGGTGATCCTCTGCATAGCGGAGAGCCTGGTTGCTATACAGTATTACCCGATTGCCACACATCAGGTATTCCAATTCTGGAGCTTGAGGCTTCAAAGGGGCCGCGACATAGTGCGGCGCTCCAGCTTCGGAATCACCCATAGCTACTTTGATCACTCGATCTACGGTCTCCCATGTGAAGGTATCCGTTAATCCAGGGCGCTGTTCGTTCTTTTTGAGGAGACTTAATCCCCACTTCCCTTTGGCGCCTTCCAGCACTTCGCGATGCAAATCCTGACATGCGACGATGTACTCCTCCCACTTTTGCTTGAAAGCATTGTAACTTCTCCACAGTTCAGAAAGAGGAAGATGTTCACGCACGCCCTCGAACAGACGATTTTGTTCCGCTTGCTCAGCGGCGCTTAGCGGATAGCGATCGAAGGATGGTGGAGAAGGAGCCTTCAAGCTAGCCCCCCAAGTTTCAATGAGACTCCTTATCTCGCCGAGATGCTCGCGCAGGCTCTCTTTGACTATTTCGGTCCTTGCGGTCCGCAGCGTCTGCTCCTCTCGTGCTTGCCCTAACTGCTTGTCCAGAGTTCGACTATCCTTTATCTTGAATTCTGCTTTCAGTTCCGTATACGTGGTGCCATTTGCCAAACGCTCCAGCATTCTCTTTCGCTGTTCTGTTGTGAATTTCCTCGGCATACGCCCTCCTCAGCTTGTGACTTTGGAAGCATTCTAGCACTTGGCCTGGGGATTGTCAATTATTATATGCTTATTATTACGTTTTTATGCACATACTGCGCCGAGTGTGTGCTTATTGACAAATATTAGTATCTGGGTGATAATAGAACAAAATTGGAGAATGTTGAAGTATCTCTGGTTTGGCGCGCTGAGTACCGTTGGAATCGAGTGAAGGTAGAACAAATCGATGGCCATAATCCGGATAAGCATCGGAGACCGAAACAAAGACCGAGATGAGCTACGGCAAGCGTTGTATCACCTGCTCGCGGATGATCAGGGTCCTGCTCTCATTGAGCGCATGACGGATATCATAAGAGAGCGTCATGTGGCCATTTGGATTAGCCCAAAGCTGCAACGGCGACTGCTCGACTTCGCTGGCAAACAGATTGCGGAAGGTGTGACGGAATGCCCGGAGATCGATGCATGGTTGCTGCTTTTATGGCTGAAAGCTGATGGGCAGATGAATCTCCCAGTGCGCTGGGAAACCCAACCCCTCTCTGATGGCGCAGGGGTTTATGGGATAATACTTCAAGGAGGTGCCAATGGAGAAAACGTTCGCCATCATCAGAGTCAGTAGCCAAGATCAGCTCAAAGGCTATGGTCCGGATTCGCAGTGGAGCGACGATGTGGTGCCAAATGCGAAACTCCTCGGGTTGGAAGTGCGTGAAGAGTGGCGCCGGGTCATTCAGGAACCCGCAACGAGTTGGGACAGAGAGAAGTTTGCGACTGCTGTCCAAGATGTCCTGGATCTCTATCGAAGAGGTGTTATCGGAGCCCTGATCTTTCCCAGGGTGGACAGGGAGACTCGCTTCCTTTTTGGTTCCTTCCCTCTCCTATGCGAGGTGATCCACGTAGGCATGAAAGTTTACTTTGCTCGTGAGCGGCTTCGCCTAGATCCCGACGATAGCGAGAGCGTTTCGCGTTACTTGCAAAAAGCACAGGAGGCCCGGGCCTACGTGGAAACGATGAGAACAAACACGGTCAACGCGAAGCGGCGACGGGCGGAAAAAGACCACATGATGCCAACGGCACACTCAAAGTGGGCGCACGACTACCACCCCTTTCGAAAGGACTGGGGACAGATACGTGGTGCCGATAGTGGGCGTTTCACGGTGAACACCGAGAAGGCGGCTTGGGTGAAGAAATGGGCCCAATGGATTTTGGAAGAAGGACTGTCAACGAACAAGTGCCGCCGCAGAATGAATGAGCAGTACGGCATCAAGATTCATCGGACTACCATCGTCGATGTCCTCAGCGATCCAGCGATGGTTGGAAAGTTCTACGCCTACCGTACCAAGGACGTCAAGGGACCGAAAGGCCGTCGCAAGGTCATGAGGGATGAGAAAGACTGGGTTCTCGTTTACGAAGATCCTCAGCAGGCCATTCTCAGCCCTGAGCAGTTCTATGCTCTGAAGGAGAAGTTTCAACTAAATCGACAAAACAGCCCCCGGCACACGAAACACTGGTATCCACCCCTTCGCAGCCTCATCTTTCACTCCTGCGGACGAAGGATGACAGGTACATATAGCGGTGGACGCCCCGTATACCGGTGTGTTCCGTGCGGAGCACAACTGAAAGCTGGACCGCTATGGGACGAAATTCGGGCTGGTGTGACAGCAATGCTGCTGGATTCGAATCGGCTGGTCCCAGCGATCAAGAGCCAGATGAACAGCGGGCAATCTGTATCCCGTCTGGAGCAGGAGATCAAGGATGTCAACCAGCGACTCAATACCTTGGAGGATGCCGAGGCGAAAGCCTTAAGGCTCCACCTCTATCTGGTAAATTACCCCGTCCAGAAACTGGAAGCTGAGCAGAAACGTATAGAAGAGATGAAGAAAGAGGCCGCTCTGAAAAAAGCCAAAATCGAACAACAGTTGGCCGATTTGAGGCGAGCTATGGTGGATGAAGAGGGCCTACGCCGCTTCTGCGAGGTTGCCGCCCGTAATCTGGATGAACTGGACGATGCGCGCTGGCGGGTGCTCCTGGAAACAATGCGCCTTCAGGTTCACGTGAATGGAGATGCCGTTACGGTAAGAGTTGCAGTTCCCTTAATGAATGACCCGGAGAGTGTAATTGTGTCGTGCACATGCCCGTGCTCCTGACACAATTGCATCCACACCGCTTGCGCCATACCGTTGAATTTCATTTTTGTTGACGCTCATCTATATGTGGGGGCAACTCACTCTACTACGTACTTCTGCACCTTTTTTGCAAGGACAATGTTTGCTTGTTTTGTCCTACTTGCAGGCAATCACATCAAGAACATCAAGATTGGCCAGTAGAGACAGTAAAAAGGCAGGACCTCCAGCCCCAACACGTGCGTGTTTGGGCTCGTTAGCACTTTCGCCAGAAATTCGTCTGCTTCAATGGGTTCGATGATAACAGCTGCGGAATTCGATGCGATAGGCAGTTCAGTTGATGAAGGCAGGAGAGATTTTGTCGGATTGGCCGTCGGCGTTGATGCAGTTACATGACCAGTCTCAGACTCCAGTTCGGGAGCAGGTATAACAGTGAGATCTGGAGCAGTCGTTGAACAAGGAAGGTCCCGAATCTCTATCGTTCCCCAGCCCCCGATCTCTGCTATCTGACCATCGATTGTTGCCCTCGCTGGCCCTGGAAAACAGATGACCAGCACATCGGGATCGATGTACTTTATCTTGGTCATATAGGGCGAAAAATCGCCAGTGTTCGGATGAAGAAACTCAACAAATACGGTCTCAGCAGAATCCGCCTCGAAGGACTGCTTAACTTCCTCAATCATATCTCTGACCTCAACTTCATCTACCGCGAGATAGGCTATGCTGCCGGAAGTTGGATATGGTGTAGGAGCGGGAGCAGCTGGTAGTGCAGATGATAAATAAGGGAGGTCCCGAACCTTTATGGCACCCCATCCACCTGAATCCGCTACTTGTCTGTCGATTACCACCCGTGTCTCCCATGGAAGGCAAGTAACCAGAACATCAGGATTATCGTATTTTATTCTGGCGAGATAGGGTGAGAAATCGCCAGTGCCTGGCTGGAAGAATTGAACCGAAACGATCTCATCCCCCTTAGCCTCAAAGGACTGCCTAACCTCCTCGACAAAATTCCTGGTGTCAACCTCATCTATGGCGATAAAGGACACCTTACTGGAGTCAGGTACAGGTGTGGGAACAGGTGTGGGCACAGGTGTGGGGGTCAACGGCGAAACAGATGGCGAATATGGAAGGCTCCGAACCTCTATGGCACCCCATCCACCCAAACCCGTTACTTGTCTCTCGATTACTACCCTGGTCTCCGACGGAAGGCAGATGGCCAGAATATCAGGATTCTCGTATTTTATTCTGGTGAGATAGGGTGAGAAATCGCCAGTGCCTGGCTGGAAGACCTGAACCGAAACGATCTCATCGCCATTCACCTCAAAAGCTTGCTTAGCATCCTTGATCAAATTCATGGCATCAACCTCATCTATAACGAGGAGGGCTACTCTGGCTGGTGTAGACTGGGCAAGAAGAACTGCTGGAGAAAGGGCTTGCAATGTTATCAATGTCAGCACAATCATTAGAATTATTTTTAGTGGGTATGCACTTTACTCAACCGGCCACAAAATGTAGTATGTAGGCATGGAAGAGTCTGTTCATCCTGTTTCTGGCATTGATTATCCCGGGACATTCCAGGAATTTGACCGATGGTTTACCAGC
>JAQTRE010000057.1 GCA_028711995.1 Dehalococcoidia bacterium
GCAAACGTCTGTCGTCCATGATCAACTGCATGGCCCCGATCATAAACGAGCTGCTCAAAACCTTTAAGGCTCATCTTGCGGTAGAAATCGATCTGCCCTTCGGGCTCATCTTGTATTGGAAGAGACTATATGCTGAAGAGTCCATGGTGTCTATCAAGAAGCTGTTGCTCATACGAAACAGAGTCTGATAACCATCGGTGTTATCAATCAACAAAAGTGGGACACGTTTGACTCTCTACCGCATTGATACCAGCCGCGGAAAGAATCCGTAGATACCCACGGGCAAGCCTGTGGCACTTTTACAGGGCAAGCGAAGCTTGAACTGAATCCTGGCTTTCCTGCCAGCGGACATATTTGATGATCGTTGCTTCATCTATCCCAACTGTTGACACAAAATACCCCGGCGACCACACTATGTTTTCTTTCCAGTAAACCTTCTCTAACCAGGCAAACTTTTTCCTCAACTTGCTGCTCATCTTACCCTTCATTCTCCCTATCACTTCGCTTACTGCATATTTGGGTGGAATGATCATCACCATATGCACATGATCAATTTGAATGTTGAGCTCAACTATTTCACACCCCGGCATATCTCTCAGCACCTTCGGAAAAAGTCTCTCCAGATATTCTTTCACGCCAGGATTCAGGATGCGGCGTCGATATATGCCATGCCCAGATAATCGTACGTCCATCCCCACATTTTACATCATATCGACGCCGCTTTATTCCCCCACGGGCAAGCCCGTGGAACCCTGCCCTTCGGGTTATTGGATCAAATGCAAGGCCGCACTCCGATTGATCCCAGATGGAAAACCCTTCATGCAGACGGCAGCGATTTTCCCAGAGAGACTCACCCGGCAAGAGTTTCCCTGGAAACGGGTTGCACAGATCTCTTGGGCAGTATACCAGATGATCTTCAGAGAGGCAGGATTGGCATACTAGATGATCTCATCCTGAATAATGCAAATGCCGTCATCAGCCTGTTCCACCAGATAACGGAATGGGTCTTCGTTTTCCCGGGACGTTTCCACCTCTGCCTGCTTGTGTTCAGCGCCTGCGGAGAGGCGTTGCTCCGGACATTCATCGGCGTGGGTAAAGGACTGCTTCAGTCTGGTGATCAGGTTCATCTTTTTTTCGCTCATCGATGGTGACGTTTTCTTTGCCGTTGTGCCAACCTGGGTGTTATTCAAAACATAGCCTATTGAATGAGATTGCAAAACGGGATAAACCCGCGCCTCATCTACAGGTTGTCCCTCAAAAACAGCAGGGAGCTGCAACCAGCGAATCAAAGGGGCCTACTCTCTGCTCTTCATGAGTCACAGTCATCATACCGTCCTCTCCTCTTGTTGGTGCCGGTCAAGTTCCGGCTAAACCCCTGCCAAACAACATATTGTGAAGCCCAGGGAGATAAAAAGGATAAAAGGCAATTCTGGCGTCACCCAGACTTCAGCTCCGACTTTTTGCTCCCTGTGATAGGTTCTCAGTTGCTGCACTGTTTTGCTGTTTATAGGCATTCCTCCCAACGAATATCGGCTTGTCAGATGACCGTCTATTTCTTCATAGGCATGCGTCAGCCTGGCAAATCTGTTGCCGTTGAGTGCGTCAATGTTTACTCTATAGGCTACAAAGCACATCGCCGCATTTCTGGTGAACTCCCTTAAGCCCAAATTACAAATATTTCGGAAAAGGAGCCAAACAGGGACCGCCATAGCCAAAACGGCAGCATTCAGGAGCACCATGAGAGCAAAGGGGAAGGGTGTAGAGACAGAGTCTCCGAATAATGGGAAGGGATTGGACAGAATGCTAAACTCTGGCAGCGCAGGGAAAAGCAGAGCGATGCATATGAGAGCTTTAGCGTCGGCCGCGCCGAAGAATCCCAATCCAAAGAAAAGGTAAGACATAGCACCTGTGATGGTAACAGAAAAAACAAGCCGAGGGAGAAAAGACACGCCCTCATCTACGGCGCCGTATCCGGCAAAAACAAGGCCGAGTCCTGCCATAGCCAGCCACACAGTATTAGGAACGCTTCTCTTTCTGATGTCAGAATTGCAAGCGTAAACCAGGATAAACAAGGCGAATACCAGGCGATAAATATCCATTTCAAAATAATGGAGGGTTACAGTAAGTAATACCCTTCTTTACAACTCCTCATCCCAGAAATTGTTGTTCGCCCTCATAAATATTCGTGACGTAAAGAACTTCATATTGTTTTCAGTGTTGTAAACCGTGAACGACATGATTACCGCAGAACCCCCGAGGTACCGCGGATGTGTAATTGCGGTCCACCTCACCGTGTTCTCGTTAGGCACATTCCAGCTGGTGTCGGTAGTACTGTCCGGCGACGCATAATCCGGAAACACGTCATACATCGCCGGGTCGTTGCTGAGGTCTGTAAAGTCGGCATGAATATCAAAAGGAGCGGTTACGTTTCTCACCGTCGCCTCCAGGGTGCAAGAAGTGGGAGTTACCGTATCAATAGTGATGTCAATAATGCAGGGGTAGTCCTGAGTAATGTCTATATCGCTATACTGTATGGGCACGAAATTGGTGCTTAATGTTGCCAGCCCTGCATACAGGGCATCGGCAGTCACTTCTCCTGTAGGAAAACCGATTTGATCTATTGCCGTGCTAACAATAATAATCTGGCTTTGCATTTGGTTGACCGATACGGTTGTATCATCAGTGCTCGTCCCGGCCAGAAGCTGTTCCCAGACTTCCGGATAAGCCGTGTCTATGGTGATGTTCACCGATTTGATCTTGGAGCGGCTATAAAAATGGGTCTTCGGTCTTAGCGAAATCGACTCCGTTTCCATAGAGGAAGCCGCCGTTAAGTTCCCGGTTAAAATCGGCAAATAAATCTCGTCACCGATGATCAGCGACTGTTCGTCCGTGGTGGCATATTCATTCCCGTAGTCCCTGATTATTAACCCGTGTTCGTAGACCAGCTTGGGGCTATCAATGCTGCCATGAGCCTCATAAATGATTCGGTTTGAAGTATAGTCCGTGGTAATTACCGGTTCCAGAAAGGCATCGATGGTATATGCGATACTGACCGCCACATTTTCAGAAGTCAGAGAGCCAGCTACCCCGGTGCCGGGATTGGACAGGAATATCCGGTTGGGATAGCGCACTCCCATACGGAAATCGCTGGACTTCGGTGTCTCCAATAATGCCACATCCTCCACGTCTGATTTGAATTTCATCATGTCATCATAAATCACATCAAAGTGCTCGTATTCCACATCCTTATTCCAGCGAGGCACGCTGTACGCCTGTGTGATGCCAAATAGCGTCGCCAAGATCAGCAACATCAATATGGCGCCAATCACTACGGAAACGCCGCTTTCCTCTTTCCTCAGTCTTCTAATTCCGGCTATCATTTTTACCATGCCTCCCAGACCATCCTCATCAATCTGATAGCGCCCTGTCCCACTTCATTCCAGTGGTCGCTTATGAAAATGCATGAGCGCTCTGCGGTGAAACAAACAATCAGGCATTGCAACCTATATCAACAAGGTGTAGGCAATAACCGCTACCACGACAAAGAAGATGGAGTGCTTAAGCCCGGCAACCGCCCTTCCTTCACCGATCTTCCCGGTGACAATGCCGGCAAAAAAGCCCTGCATCAACAGAGCATGGAAGTAAAGCCTCTCATATAGAGCCAGGTCCTTATCCGAAATGGCAAACTGTCCTATCCCGCCCGGCAGGGCCTCGCCGCCGGCAGAGACATCGGCTGCCTCCTTCATCATGGGAAGAAAAGCATAGCTCATAATCAGTATTACAGCCAGAAAAACAAAGTAGCTGATGTAACAGACAAAGAGGTACGGCTTGGTCTCCGAACTCCTCTTCCTTTCCAGGGCCTTTGTCTCCTCCGCATCGGCAGCAAGGCCCTCCAGTATCTCCCCTAACTGACCGCCCATCCTGGATGCCTCGATCAGGGTAAAGACCGTTCTTCGGATAAGCGGCGTGGGATATTTCCGAGAGAAGTGCCGCAAAGCGTCCTCGAAAGGGATGCCCCATGAGATCATATTGTTGATCTGTTTTATCGCCGGGGTGAGCGCCCCATACTGGCCTTCCGCAGCAATGCTCATCGCCCCCTTCAGCGTCATCCCCGATTTTACGGATAGGCTGATATCGCGCATCATGGCCGGAAATTCTGCCTCCAGCTTCTTGGCTCTGCTCGTCTCGTAGAGGTCAAAAAAGCTCGGCGGCACAATAGCCAGCATAAAGGCCAGAATCCCGATATTCATCGGGTCAACGCCCATGTAGAAGGCAACAACAGCGCAAGCCATGGTAATCCCGCCCGAGATCAGATACAGCAGATATCGCTGCTCTCTCATTGTAAGCAGTGGGGATTTGATGAATCGCTGTAACGTGGACCTTCTCCGGCTGCGCTCGATTGCCTCAAAAACGATATCCCTCATCCTTTTGTCCCCTCCGGCGTCAATGCATCGGTAAGCAGCACAAACCCCATCGAGCCAAGCGGGATAAATACGTATATGACCGCCATTAAAATCATCGGGCTTGCCCCTCCTAACATCATCATGGCAGCAAACATGATAATAACAAGGAGCGGGGCCGCCACCATCGCAATGATGTAGACCTCGGAAACCATGCCTAGCGCCTCAATAAACTCGGCGAACCTCCTTCTGTTCTCTTCCATGGCTTCATTGGCCTTGCTGATGAAGTAGGTTCCCATCTCGCCCCCTGAGACGGAATTGGTCACTGCCCCCTGGATGAATGTCCTCATCTGAGTGGAAGGAGTAGCAGAGGCCAGGTTACGTAGAGCGCTGATGAAATCAAAGCCAAGCAGTTCCACATCCTTCACCACCATCTTGGCTTCCTGACTGACTTCGCCGAAGAATTCCTCTGTCTCGGCAAGCTTCCTGAAAATCATATAGGGGATTACGCCCGTGCCGGCCATGAATGACATCCAGCAGATGGCATAGGGGAGTTGGCCGTCTATCTTCGCTTTCCTCTCCCATCCCTTAACCCGCGGATAGAGGAGAAAGAGTAGAAAAACGGTATAAAAGCAGACGAGCACTACACAGATAGTCAGGCCGAGTTCAGCCAAAATCCTGATCAACCCAATATCTGCTTCACCCTTGGCGAAACAGAATTGCCAGATCGGCACATATTTCAGAAGAAGCGCCGATACTATCAAGCCAAAGGTCACGTAAACAGTCGACAGTATGAGGGAACACAGGGTAGCAACAGATAGCCACCTCTCCACGGTAACATATATCCTTGCCTTGATCAGGTCATTACTCAGGGTGGAGAAATCGGTTCGCTTTCTTCTGTAATAACCGCCAAAGAGAGTCAGAGCTATTGTGTCTGTGCTCACGATATCTCTCCCCGCAGCAGACTCTTTTCCACCTCATCCGGACGAATGCTGTAGTCGAATAGAAGTCTGCTCAGCGTATAGAAGTCATTCACATTGTTCCGGCACAGCAAATTCATTATTCTCAGCCGCCGGGCATACTCAGCTGCCAGTTCCTCCTCGCTCATGTTCAGCTTCTCCATGATCTCCAGGAAAACCTTGGACTCCCCATTGAATCGAAAGCTGCCGGCGGTATTTCGGAAGACCTCGCTCGTATTGAGAGTCTCTTTATCAAAGTCAACGCCGGTCACCTCTATGACGCTGGTGCACTTCCTGGACCGGGCATTGCCGGTCTTTACCATACTGACCAGCGCCACAATGTCTATGCTGTCAAGCAGCATCAACGGAATATCGATGGGAGGCTTGGTCAGCCTCTTCACCAATGACTTCACTGAATCGGCGTGAATAGTGGAGAAGGTTATGTGGCCGGTGGACATGGCCTGGAAAAGGGTATAGGCTTCCCGTCCTCGCACCTCTCCGACCAGCAGGTACTCAGGCCGCTGTCTGAGGGCAGTTCGGAGCAGATCGAACATCTCTATCGAGCCTTTCTCTGAAGTGTCCCTGGTGACAGAGGGTATCCAGTTCTGGTGGGGAATGTTGATTTCCCTGGTATCCTCAATACTGACCACTTTGCAGCCGGGCGGTATGAACATGGAAATGGTGTTGAGAAAGGTGGTCTTCCCCGACGCCGTGCCGCCGGCAATCAAGATATTGAATCCGGTTTCCACCGCCAGCCAAAAATAGACGGCCATCTCCACCGATATTGTCCCAAGGTTTATCAGGTCTATCGGAGTGAAGGGCACCTCCCTGAATTTTCTGATCGTAAAGGTAGAGCCTCTGGTGGTGACCTGATTTCCTATGCTCAGTTGCAGCCGGTCCTGATTGGGCAGCGAGGCATCCAGAAGGGGCTTTGCCACAGAGATGTCCCTGCCCGACCTCTGCGCCAGCTTGTAAATAATGGAGTCCATCTCCTCACTGTCAAAGACGACGTTGGTCTCCAGCGACCCGTACTTCTGGTGGTAAACATACACCTTAACGCCAGCACCGTCGGCCGATATGTCTTCGACCTTATTGTCTCTCAATACCGGATCAAGCCTGCCGTAACCTATCAGGTCCCTTGCCACGTAGTACATGATCCTATCCATACTCGAAGAGCTTAAACGGATGCCGAACTCCTTGATTATTTCCTGGACTTTTTGCATCAGGAAGTCTTTCGGCTGATCCAACGAGGCAAACTCCACATTGATTATCTCGTAGAGCCGCAACTTTATCTCCTTCAGAAGTTCCACCTCACCTTTGGTCAAACCAACCTCGCATACCTGATAGGTATGCGGCTGGATGGCTTCAATGCCAATACAGGCGTAAGGCTCATTCACCGGGTACACCTCCAGGAATTTCTCCGTATCTATCTCCGGTGATAGCCCCAGCTCAGGGGCATCCTCTACAATCTTGCTTCTTCTAAACATAGTTGCGGCTCTCTGTTTCATGTGTTTCCCCGCAGGATTAACGGCACTCGCTGTTTTCTCTGGCTGCTCAGGCCCTTTATCGCTTCGAGAGCTTTCCCTTTCATCTCCTCTTTGAGTGCCGTCTTCTCCGCTTTTTGGAAGACGTGCCTCGCTGACCTCGGGCAGCTGATATCAGCACGCTCGTGCAGTCCTTGCGCACTTGTGCTGTCACGAGCAGACTCTCAGGGAAGAAGCTCTGATCAAGTGTTGGTCAACCCCCTTGCCCCCAATCTTGGGGGAATTGTAGGGGCGTATCATTATACGCCCCTACGGGGGATACCCTAAGTTGATCCATGCCCATCCAATCAGGCATGCTCGTAGGGCAAAAATCGCCCTCTTTTTCGGTGCTTGTCTAGCGCACCAGCACATTGGTATCAATCAATATCGTGTCACTCCCCACATCCACAGCCACAACGTGATACCACCCTGCGGCTATGGAAGTGCTGAGGGTACCATACGCACCGGTGTCAACATCTGACTCGTATCCTATATCAATCCCTACCCCAGTCGATAACTCACTATCTGAGGGGGCACCAGTGACAGCGCTGGGAGTGAAGTCTGCGGTACTCTCCTTTCCAAGTGTTACTGAACACTTCCAGCCATTGGCCGCTAAAGCTTCGCCCCCACTGTGCTTGAGTATCAATGAGACTGAGTCGGTCGGGTCATCTATCACAGACAGGGCAACAGTAGGAGCCTTTGTGGATGACCCCGAGAATCCGAAGGCAAAAGCAGCTATCACCGCTGCCAGGACTACGGTTATGGCTACCATCAATATCACGCCGATTACCGGGGACACTCCACTTTCTTCGCTCAGAAACCTCTTAAAGTACTTCATGTAAATAGCCTCCTTTTTTGATCGAACCGTTTATAGCTATCAATTATTCAAATGTCTCGTACTACCATAGGCTATCTCCTCCTTGCCGGCCACGGTGCCCGTGTGGTCCTTTTTTATTACTGATCACCTTTTTATACCCCCGCCATTGCCATTACCGTATCGAGAATCGCCGTTGGGTCTGACCCTTTGTTGAGAAAGAGAACCGACTTGGTAAAGTAACTGTCGGCTCCCCCCTCATAGCTCCTGATGATGTCCCTTTTCTCATCCGAGGCGGTAAGTATCACTACCGGGATATCTCTGAGTGTTTCATCGCTTTTTATGTGTTCCAGCACCTCCAGCCCGCTAAGCTTCGGGAGATTCAGGTCAAGAAGGATTAAATCCGGCCTGGGATTGGCCTTTCTATCGGCATAAGCACCCCGGTTATGCAGGAACTCGAGCGCCGCCTTACCATCTTTAACCCAAGACAATCGCGGTTTCAGGCGCCCTTTCTCCAGGGCCCGTTTCATCAGAACACCGTGCTCCTCGGTATCCTCTACCATTAAGATATTTATCTCCCTTTGCATCGTCATTAATCTGCTCTCCTTCCCAGCATTTTGGTCAATCGTCCTTTCAACTCTTCACCGGATGTAGGCTTCCTCATGTAGGCCTTGACCCCCGCCCGGACAGCTTCAACAATTATGTCCGGGTCATCTATGTTCTCCGGCATCAGTAAGGCGACAGCCGCTGCAGGGTTAGCTTTTGTCAATGCGCGCACCACGTCGATACCGCCTGTGCCGTCCAGTTTCAGGTCTATCAAGGTGATATCAGGACTGTACTGTGCATACTTTTCCAGGGCCTCTACGCCATTCTTAGCAACGGCAACGACCTCAAATCCAAGCGTCTCCAGCGCATTGGCGAGGAGGATGCGCGTAAAAGTGGAGCTATCGGCTAGCAGTATCTTGATTTTTTCCATTGTTTCCCCCCTTGCTTGTGTCTCCGGGTTGAGGCAACGTGAAGCACATGGTGGTTCCCTTCCCCGATTGACCCTCTTGTATCCATATTCTACCCCCGTGGGCCTCAATAATTTTCTTCACAACCGCCAGGCCGATGCCGCTCCCTTCACCCTCTGCTGTCCCCCGATAGAAAAGACCGAAGACCTTTTTCGCCTCACTCGCGTCTATCCCGATCCCGTTGTCACGCACGAAGAAGACGGGCCCGTTTTTTGAAAGGTAATGACCGATCTCAATTTTCAGGGGAACGGTTTTATCCCGATATTTAATGCTGTTCTGGACAAGGTTGGTCAGCACCTGTATGATCCTGTTCCTGTCCGCGTGAACTTTGGGGAATTTATTCGCGAGGGAAAAGGTAGCCCCAATCGAGCTTATCTGCCCGTTAATCTCTGCAATCACGTCATCGACGATTTTGCCAAAAGAAACATTCGCGGTTGGCTTTATCATCTGTCCGGAACGGGAATATTCCAGGGTGCTATTCAAGAAACCCTGCATCTTCCTGACGCCGGACTCGAGTAACCGGATATCCTCCTGCACGTTTTCCATCTGCTGGTTTTGCATGTCCTCTCGGAGCAGACGGCTGAAGCCTTCAATGCTTACCAGGGGACTTCGCAGGTCGTGAGCGATACCGTAGCTGAATGCCTCCAGCTCGCTGATTTGTGCCTGAAGCTGGTGGTTGAGCCTTTCCTGTGTTTGCTCTGCTTGTCTGCGCTCCGTGAGGTCAATGAAGGAAGCCATAATGGCAATTGGCCGGTCATCGCTATCAATGACCGGGCTTATGGATAGCTGGCTATAGAACTCCAAGCCGTTTTTCCTCTGTTTGACCAGCTCTCCGTGCCAACTCCTTTTCTCATAGAGCGTTTTTATTGTGTCCTGTTTATGATCTTCCTCCGGCCAGAAGTCTAAAATGGACTTACCCAGAACCTCTGCGGCACTATCGAAGTCCCACATCTTGAGAAAGGCGGGGTTTACATAGGTCAGGTTACCATCGAAGTCGGCTATACAAATGGCGTTGGCAGCTGAGGCAATGGCTTTGTCCTTAATCACAAGTTCATTCTCCGCTTTCCTGCGCTCGGTGATATCCCGCAGCGATACGAGGTGGGCAGGTTCACCTTCCCATTCCGTCTCCACCACGGCTATCTCCCCGAGGCCCGGCTCCCCGGATTTGCGAACGATATCAACTTCAGCCATCTCACCGGACATCATCGGCAAGCCAAACACTTCACCCAACAGTTCCTCTGCCCTGCGGTGAAGGATGGATTCTAAAGTCTTGTTGACAAAAAGCATTACCCCTTTTTTATCAACGATCATAATGCCATCGGTACTCCTTTCCACGATGCTGTGGAAATTGGCTCGGCTTTCTTTCAGCGCATTCTCCATCTGCCTGTGCTCGGTGATGTCGATATGGCTGCCCAGAGCGGCTCGCCTGCCTTTGTATTGAATTGAAGTCATTGTCTCTAAAACCACTCTGATTTCGCCATCTTTGGTCACAAACCGAGCCTCATAGGGAGAACTCAACTCACCATTCAACCGCTTAATTGATTCTCTCCTGATCCTCTCTCTGTCCTCGGAATGGGCATAATCCAGGGTGGTTGTACCCAGGAGTTCAGCCTCAGTAAAGCCCAATTCCTCCGTAAATCGCGGGTTTACGAAGACAAGTTTCCCCTCCTGACTGATATAGACCCCAACCCGGAGATTATCCGTCAAATCCTTGAGGAATCCGTCGGAAGGCTCGTGCTCAACAGTGTAAACCTGAGTTTGTGAAAGCGATTTGCTGTTCATTTATCCCTTGCCCTTTCTACGCATCATTTTGGGCGGAGAAGCTGCATCGTTATTATTCCTTCTGGTTTATCGGCATTTTGTACTTTGACATGCGGCTATCTTGCTTCTTTCATCGCCGCATCTTCTACAAACAACTCACTGATTCGTCCCAGTTCGCCTTGCTGTATCCGCGTGGGGCTGCCCGATATGATGCCGGTAATATCGCGGAAGGGTTTGCCGATGTGCATTCCCTCGCCATCGATGGTATATTCCCGGATTTCCTTATCGTGCCTGGAGCCGCGCATCTTGAGCACCGTCAGCCCCCGGCGCATTTCCCCATACATTTCCACGTACCGCAACAGAATAATAGAGTCGGTAATGGTGGAAATATGCGTCTCGGTGATTGATGTTCCCCCCATCAGTGTGGGTGTGGTGGCGGTGAAAAGTCCGGCAACCTCTCCATGCTTGATGAAGGAGGTCAGGCCGATGACGAATTCCCGGAAACCCTTGATGGTTGAGACCCGTTCCAGCGCCGAGAGGCTATCCACCACCAGACGATTGGGCTTGAACTTATTAATCTCTGACCTGATCTTGATGAGGTGGTCTTCCAGCCCGGCAGTCTCCGGGTATTCGCACACAACCTTGAGCAACCCGTCCTTCTCCATCTTTCTGAAGTCAAATCCCCAACCGGTGGCATTGCGGAAGAGCTGCTCCCGGCTTTCCTCAAAGGCCAGCAGCAAACACCGCTCACCCTTCTTTGCCCCGCCGGCGATGAACTCGGTTGCCATGAGTGTTTTGCCGTTTCCGGTGGCGCCGGATACCAGAATGATGGAATCACGGAAAAACCCACCACCGCACATCCTGTCCAGCTCCGCATTGCCGGAAGTAATGCGGAGATCGGACGACTTCTGCTGCAGTTCTATGGCCGAAAGCGGAATTACCGTGATGCCTTCGCCTGGAATGATGGTAAAAGGGTATTCTCCCTTCTGATGAGAGCAGCCGCGGAATTTGAGAATCTCTAAGGTCCGGCGGCGTTTCTCATGCTCGAGGGCATTGCGCAGGATAATGACATTATCGGCCACAAACTCCTCCACGCCAAAGCGGGCGATTTCGCCGTATTCAGCGGTTCGCTCTGCAGTCAGAATGGAGGTGACGTTCATGCTCTTCAGCGCTGCGCCCACGCGGAAAAGCTCCTGACGCACCAAGGCTGCATCGGAAAACTGGGTGAAAATAGCCCCCAGGGAATCCATGACAACACGACTGGCATTCACCTTTTTGACGGCATGTTCCACACGGGCTACCAGAGCGCCCAAATCCCATTCTCCGGCCGTAACAGTCTGGACCCCCGGTTCAGGAGAGGCATCAACAAAGGCAAATTTACCCTCGTTTACCCATTTTTCAATATCCCAGCCCAGACTCCTCATGTTGCGGCAAATATCGGCAGGCGATTCTTCAAAGGTAACGAACACCCCGCTTTCTTTGAATTTAAGGATGCCCTGTGCTAAGAACTCGGCGGCAAAGACCGTCTTGGAGCTGCCGGCGGTACCGGCCAGGAGAGTGGTGCGGCCCTTGGGCAACCCTCCGCCTGCCACAAAGTCAAATCCTTCAATCCCGGTCTCCAGCTTGCTGATTTGCGAGCCATTCTTCTTGGCACTCATTTTGGTACTCATTTGCTGTGTCCTCCCTTCGTTGTAGAATTTCGGAGAGGTTCCATATTCAGTCCTATCAGCACTTTTTCGGTATCGGAGAGGTCGCCGATAACCCGGGCCAGTGGCGGCGGCAACACCTTGATAAGGGTTGGCGTCGCCAGGATTTTCTCATCCTCAGCCAGTTGCGGCCTTTCCAGGACATCAATAATAACTAACTCGTACTGCCCCTCCAGTTCGTTCTGGCAGATGCTTTGCATGTTGGCTATGGCACGCTCCGATTTCGGCGTTTGTCCGGTGATATACAGCTTCAGCACAATCTTGTTCGTCATCGGTTATCCTCCTCCAGCCGACTGATATCTATTTCTGTTTTTCATGCCTAAAGGTCTCCTTTTTGGGTTTTCTCTCTTGCCTTCATGGCTGCGGCACCCATAGAAAGGGTGCGGTATTCAGATACCAGGTGCCCCATGAGTTGAAGCACCATGACCCTGGCTTCTTCCACGTAAACCTGCGCTCGGGCGGGGTTAACACCACCACCACCTGTTTTTTCTTTCAGGGCTGCAATATGAACCTTCACCACATCTCTGGGTCCGGCCTTCAGGAAAACCAGTTCCTCGGCCATATCTTGCAGATCCCCGGAGATATCATGCCGAACCTTGAAAGCCCGTTGCTCCAGGGCCAGTTCCATCAAATCCCCATAGCGGCCCACCAAATGATCAAATGAGTCCGGGGAGGACTGTTCCAACACCTGAAGCCCCAACGCCTGGGCAGTGGCGGTCGTCCGCTGCGGAGGGGAAAGCCTCGCCAGAGACTCAAGCTCCCGCTCAAGGTGTTGTATCCGGAGATTGGCCTCCTCCACCTTTTTTCGCTCGGTAAGGTCTTCCACTATCTCGATAAAGCCAACCGTCTTGCCGCCCTTGTCCCGGGTCAGGGTGAAGAGAATCTGCGCCGGAAATACTTCACCACTCTTTTTGACCTTCTCCCCTTCGCAGGAGAACCGCCCTTTCTCGATAAGCTCGTCAATGATCTGCTGGAGTTTCCCGGCTTTGATAAACTCTCCGGGGAAGAATATCTCTATACCTTGCTTGCCGATAATCTTCTCCGGGGCATAGCCGTATATCTGGTGGGCCCCCTGGTTATAAGCGATAATGTTGCCATCGAAGTCCGCGGCAATGATGGCGTAGCCGACCAGACTCTCCAGCAGGGTAGAGACGAAATCCGTATTATCCCGAAGTTCCTTTATCCGCTCCTGAATCAGCAGGTTGCTGGTTTCCTTCACAGTCATAGCTCCACATCCTCTTTTTCCCCGGCGGTTGTTACAATCACCCTGCCCGAATCCAGGTAAAACTCGATATTACGTCCGTAGCTGCCGCCAACTTCCTCCCCGCTCAGCGGTATTTGCTCCCTGCCCAGTATTTGCCTGAGGCTACCGATGTTCTGTTCTCCGATACCCGGGCCTGAGCCGTTGCTGCAGGCGAACATCCGGGCGCCGCCTATCATCCTGGCCACCACGTCCTGCTGCGCCGCTCCCATGCTGCGCAATCTCCTGAGCAAGGTGGCAATCGCCGTATCGGCACACTGGTATGGGGGATAGTGATTATGGAGGCTGTTGGAATCGGGCAGCATAATGTGAGCCACCCCACCTATCCTCCGCTTGGCATCGTAAAGGATTATCACCACGCAAGAGCCGATCCCCAAACAGGAAACAACTTGCGGGGCGCTTGCCACAATCCCTTTTCCCATACCGACCTCAATCATGATCTGCATTCATCCCCCGATATTGAGCATGGCCGTCCTGGCCTGTCCGATTGAGTCGGCCAGTACTTTTATCGAATTGGCTTCGGGAACCATCAGCAGAAAGGTCCTGATCTGGCGCTCTTCTATCCGGAATTCGTTTTCAATCACGATGATATGCTGAATCTGGTGGGTCAGCCTGCCCAGACTTTCATCCAGGAGGGCCTGAATCATATCAATAGCCAGTATCGGGACCGTATGATAAATATTCAGCTTGCAGAAGTCGTGGACTGCCGTCAGATAGACTCCGGCCACAATATTGCCCATCTCGATAATTAAGGATAAATCCATGGATTTGGAATCTGCCTCTCCTGTCCTCCAAAACTTACCGGCTCCCAGCATTACCTCTTTTGCCAAACGGATCAACATGCTTTTCTGTTCTTCCGGCACAATAAAAAACAGGCTTCCTTTGACATCATTGATCATATCCATCTTGACGCATACCACCGGCAGAGAGGGGTTTTCCAGAATCGAAACCTTGTCCGTAGGTTTGGCAATGATGACTTTGGGTATAATCATTTCCACATTGCGCTGAAGCATCTGCGTCAGCGCGGTGGCAGCGTTCCCCGCTCCGACGTTCATCATCTCCTCCAGGAAATCAAGTTGCTCGCTGGATAGAAATGGGGTTTTGTTATTCATGATAGGCACGCTCCTTTTCATATTGCAGTGTCTCAGAACCAAACAGGTTGGATACATCCAGCAGCAGCGCCACCCTTCCGTCTCCCAGGATGGTGCCTCCCGAAAACCCCTTGAATTGCTGCGCAAGGAGGTCAAATGGCTTGATGATGCTTTCCGTCTGATCCAGCACGGTATCCACGCCTAGGCCTAGAAACCCATCTCCGATACGGATGATCACCGCAATGGGATTGTCCTCACCTTTCTGACCGGGGACGTTTAACACCTCGCTCAGCCTGACAAAAGGAATGACATCTTGGCGCAGGACCAACGCCTGTTCGTTGTGAATCTCTTTGATATCCTGGGGCTTGATTTCCAGTGTTTCCAAAATGATATCGGTAGGTATGGCAAAGATATGGCTGCCGACACCCACCATCAGTGTCTGCAAAACAGCAGTAGTCAATGGCAATGTCAGGGTAAAGCGTGTCCCTTTGCCTTTTTGAGTTGTCAGTTCGACCGTTCCCCCCAACTTTTTGACCGAGTTTTTCACCACATCCAGTCCGACGCCGCGCCCCGATACATCGGTCACTTTCTCGGCGCCGGTGATGCCGGGCTCGAAAATCAGGTTCAAAATATCTTTTTCCGGAAGCGACTCAATTTCTTCCGGTTTCAGCAAGCCTTTTTCAACGGCCACTTCACTTATGCGTGCAGTGTCAATGCCGCTGCCATCATCCTCTACATCAATCAAGATGTGGTTTTCAGCCCTTCTGGCAGAAAGCTTGATGATTCCGGATGGCTTCTTATTCTGTTCTTTGCGGGTCTCAGGGGATTCAATGCCGTGGTCAAGGGCGTTTTTGAGCATATGGATCAGCGGCTCACTGATGCCATCGAGCATGGCTTTATCCAATTCTATTTCACTGCCCTCAACAACAAGCTCGATCTCCTTGCCTACCTCTTTAGCTAGATCCCGCATCATTCTGGGGAACTTTTGAAAGATTTCGCCCGCGGGCACCAGGCGTGCAGCGGATACATTCTCCTGCAGGTCACTGATGATGTGGCCCATTGAGGAGAGAGCCGCTTTCAATTCTTTGTTTGTCTCCCCGGAGAGGATGTTGTTCAGCCGATTCTTGTTGATGATAAGTTCGCCCGCCAAGTTAAAAAGGGCATCCAGCAGGTCCACCTTTACTCTCACGGTCTGTATCTTCTCGATGGTTGGTATGACAGCTTTTGTTTCCATGTCTTTTTGAGGGTCTTTCTGCCGAGGAGTACGCGACTGGGCTGATGCCAATGCCTTCACTTTCCCGGCCACTGCCTGAAACTCAGTTCCACTTTCCTTCCCCTCGGATCTTTCCCGGACCATTTTTTGAAGCGTGTCAGTGACCTCGAACAGAGCGTCAATGATTTCTCCCGTCACCGGCACCTCGCGCTTCCGAAGCCGGTCCAGGAGGTCCTCACTGGTATGAGCCAGCTGGGCAATATCCGAAAACTCCAGCATCGTTGACGAACTTTTGAGCGTGTGCATCGCCCTGAATATCTCATCCAGTTGTTTTGTTTTGCTGTGATCCTTCTCCAGGACGAGCAGGGCGGTATTGACTCTCTGAAAACCATCCTTCGCATCGCTTAGATAGTCATCCAGAAACATGGAGAGATCCAGTTTGTCTGATATTGTCCCTTTGCTCATGATCTCTTCATATCCTCTTCAAAATCGTCTTGGCTATTTGGGATAGCGGCACAACCTCATCGGCGCATCCCAGTTTAATGGCAGCTTCAGGCATGCCGGAAACCACACAGGTTGACGGGTCTTCAACAATGGTATTGCCGCCTGCCTGCTTTATAGCTTGCAACCCTTTGGCGCCATCGCTGCCCATCCCGGTCAGGAGTACCCCCAGGATGCTCCCGCCATAGGCATTGGCCGCGGAATCCATGGCATAATCGATAGACGGCACAGCAACCGAAGGTGATGTTTTACGACTCAATCGTATTTTCCTAAAATCCCCGTCCTGTATAACCAAGGTGTGGTAACCCCCGGGGGCTACCAGAGCGTGGCTTGAACCTATAACCCCGCCTCTTCGAGCAGTTGAAATCTTGAGAGAGCATCCCCATTGCAGCCTTGCCACAAATGACGGCACAAATTCAGGACCCATATGCTGAACGACGAGAACCGCCGCTGGAATATCACGCGGAAGACAGGATAGAATGCTGAAAATAGCTTTGGGTCCGCCGGTTGATGCCCCGATGACCACCATATTTTTTCGAGCCGCAATTTTGGGGGATAACTGATGATAGGACTCCTGTGGCGGGTGAGAAGCCAGCTTGCTTACGTTGATATCAGCCGCAGCCTTCACTTTGCTGATAATCTCGCCGGTCAGTTTCTCTATGTCATACGAGATGACCCCTGAGGGTTTGGCGATAAAGTCGATAGCCCCGTATTCAAGCGCCTTGATAGCCACTGCCGCATCCCTTTTGTTAAGGGCGCTGAGCATCAGCACCGGAGTGGGACATTCGGCCATGATATGCGCCAGGGCTGCCAGCCCGTCCATCACCGGCATTTCGATATCAAGCAGCACAACATCCGGAGAGCGTTGCTTTACTTTCCAGATGGCCTCTTTGCCATCGGCAGCAGTATCCACAACCTCTATTGACCTGTCTGATTGCAGGATGTGTGTCAGCGATTTACGCATAAAACTGGAGTCATCAACCACCAGCACCTTAATCACCGGAAAACCCTCCCCTTTGCAGAACATAGACCGTTTGGTATCAGTTAAAGAAGCTCTGATTAAGTAGTGCAGGAGACTTCCTGCCGGGGGTCTGGGGGTGTCCCCCAGTCCCCCTTCTCTTCCCCCAAGATTGGGGGCCAGGGGGTTGACTCGCACTTAATCAGAGAGTTTCTTAAATATTCACTTGGCTACTGCCTGTGTTTCATGTTTCTCAACGTCCGAATTGAGCCGCCCCAAGAGATGTGCTGGCTCTTTCAACACATATGGACTCAGCATATTCGGAACATCACTCAGCACGCCTGATTCCGAGGGCAACACTTTTTTCATAACTTGTTCTTCGCCCTACAATGGTCTTTATCCTTAATGTTAAGCCTTGCTCTATGATTAACCCTTAGCTTGTTTGAGAGTTAGAATGAAATTTCGACCTTCATCTTCATTCACCTGCTTTAGAAACTGACAGTTCATACAATCCATAAATTTATTGGCATATGTACCCTGCACTTTTCCTCCACAGAGAGTTCCTGCAACAGTCCAGCAAAACCTGCCACAATGCTCACCTTTATTGACACTATCAAAACGTTCATTGGGTAATGCCGCAGGGCATATGCCAAATTCCTCTACATTATTACCCCCTGGCTGCCTTCCGCATTTCATCACTTCCCAACAGTTGCTTCTTTCCATTTGCGGTTCCTTCTTTTTGAGTTAAGAGGCCTAACCAAGTCTATTGGAAAACTCGCTCGATCTCGCTGATAATCTCCGACTGTTTGAACGGTTTTCTGATATACCCCAAGGCGCCGAGCTTACGAGCTTGCTCTTGCTTTTCTTCCTGGCCTAAAGCGGACACCATGATGACTTTTGCTTCCGGGTCCTGCTTCTTTATTGCCGCCAATGCCGAAAGCCCGTCCATTTCTTCCATCAGGATATCCAGCGTCACGATATCGGGCTTAACCCAACTTCCGCAGTTTGACCTTGAAAAAGGTTTTTGACGAATTTTCTCAGAGTCAGCAAGAGGGAGAACGTAATGGTTGGTGAAGCTGAGTATTCTGGAAAAGCCGATGTAGTGTAGACTTTTTAG
>JAQTRE010000058.1 GCA_028711995.1 Dehalococcoidia bacterium
AGTGCTCAAACCCTCAAAACCGAGGGCTTAACCTATGAGAATGTCACTTGAACGTCAAAACGTCGGTTTCAAAAACCGTGTCAACTTCTTTCAGGGTATTCTTAACCCCTATTCTTAAACGGCCTCGGATATTCTGCCCGCTTCAGACTCCAATGTGTAGGGAAATTTGTGTGTGAGAATCCAGACCTCAATACCCAACCTGCCCCGGTAGGAGAAGTTGCCTATTAGGGGGAGTACCTTAGGGCCACCGCGTCTCCCTGATGTCCGCTCTGCGAAGACTCGTGTGTGAAATGCCTTTTGCCAAGCCAAATTCGGACCCACCGGCCGATTTCTCGAGATGCCATTCCTGGCAGAATCCGATTATTGCCTAGCACTTAAGTCTCATTTACTGATATTTGAGAAGATGCTATAAATAAGCCATACACCCCCCGAGTCCCTAGCCTCCAAGTAAAGTTGAATAACTGAAAAGAAGTCCCTGCAGAAGAGGAATGAGAATGTGGAATAGGCAGAGTAGTCGATTGTCGAGCAAAGCATTGAAGTGGTGGCAATCTCCCTTCAAGAAAAAATCGATGGGAAGCGGGATGAAAAGACAGAAGGGCTTTTCTCTGATCGAGGCGCTGGTGGCGGTGGCGGTCTTCAGTCTCATTTCTGGCGGGATATTCAGCAGTCTTGTCTCTGCATCCGGTGCTGTGAATCTAACCAATGAGCGGGAAACTTCCAAGAACCTGGCTGAATCCCAGATGGAATATGTCAAGGGCCTGACCTATGCCACTTCCTATGCACCGGCGCCAATTCCCCCTGAACAGCAGGGAGCCTACACTGCTTCGATCGATGTTCAACCATTGAAAGATAACAACCTTCAGAAAATAACGGTCACTATCACGCATTTCAGCAAAGACGTCTTGGAACTTGAGAACTTTAAGGTGAACTAGAGATGGGTACTCAACTGAAAGCGAAGATCAAGAACCAGAAGGGATTCACTCTGATTGAGGTGTTGGTTGCTGTTGCCATCATGGCAGTTATTGGCACCGGAATCGCTGCCGCAACCACACAGATGATCACTGTGGATGAACAGAGCAAATCTCGAGAGACAGTTATCAAAGAAGTCCAAAATGCCGTGCACTATATGATCCGCGATGTTCAGATGGCCCAAAAAGTGGATCCAACCGGGGGCTCCGGATTCCCCCTCAATCTCACCTGGGTCGACTGGGACAACATCCAGAATGAGGTCTCATACACTCTGGACTCTAATGGCAATTTACAACGGAGTCACTCGATCAATTCCGGGCAACCAACCCAAGCCGTGGTGGCTCAACATATCAACACCGATCCAAGCCAGACAAACTGCGTACTCTCCGTACAGGGCGCAATTGTAGAGGGTGTACTTAATGTCAAGATAACTGCTTCCGTGAGCGGGTATAAGCCGGCAAGCGAAAGCAGAACAGTTCAGATCATACCCAGACCTCGTCAATCCTAACACGGAGTATTTGTGCGATGATCAAAAAAGTAAGATTAGCACTGAATCGGATAAGGACGGCCGATGAGAGCGGCCAGGCGATGATGACAGTCCTGATCCTCCTGCTTCTGGGCGGCCTGATGATCCCCCCACTCATGGGACTTATGGGAACAGGGCTCAAGGCCGAAGCGGTCTACGAGCAAAAGACGAGCGAGCTTCATGCCGCTGATGCGGGCATTGAAGATGCCAAGTGGCAGATCAAACACGGCAATATCGATACTATCTACAGCCCGTATGATTTTACTACTGCATGGTATGACCCCGATCTCTCTCAACCCATCAATGGCAAGAATGTGAACGTCACCATACAGAACGTCTGGATTCCAATGACTATCCCTATTGATGAAGCTACAACCTACGGCCAAAGCATCATTCAGTCCAATAAGCTGATCGTGACCGGCACCACAACGCAAACCGCCATCAGCATTCCCCCTTCAACGACGATCTCAAAGTACAAGATCAAGATCACCTATTATCCCGGAGCTAGCGAAGATTTGAAAGTAGCGGAATTGGGAATATGGTTACCGGCCGGATTCGAATACTATTCCGACTCCACCTACAAGAGCAATCTTGAGGATGATCCAATGGCTGCATACTATTGCGAGCCCGATGATGATGCTCAGCATGCTGGCAACCAAGCCATCCTGTGGAGTCTTCCTTCATCTCCTTCGTTCACCACCTTCCCGGGAGTCAATCCGAGCAGCTACCCGATGACAGCAGAAATCACCTTCTACTTCAAACCCCTTTCGGGAAATCCGGGGCAAACTCCAGATGCGATTGCTTGGATAAAGACCAGCGGAGTGACGGATATTCCTTTTTCATGGAATGCGGATATTCGAGTTTACAAGATGACTTCCACCTGTGGCGGCACAGCCATCGAGAGCTATGTCTCCAAGTCCGAGCTGCGGAAGATGCAGTCGGCAATTGCCGGGGATTACCAGGCCGTGGGCGGTTCCTTGATGATAGATACCCCCCCCATTGATACCGGCACGGGAATTCGTGACACCCTGCTAAGCAGCAGCAATGCCACTGTTAGCAGCATCCCAACCGATGCCGAGGTGGCAGCGGCGTTTCTCTACTGGTCAGCATGGCAAGGCGAGGGCAGTAAGACCGAGCCGTTTAAGGATCTCTGTCAAAATTTAGGCAAGTGGATAAACCGCGGTTGCTTCAATGTTGATACAGGTCACGGAGACAAGAGATTTGAAGCCCATGCTCACAGCAACCCAAACCCTCCAAATAGATATTGTGATCTGAAAAGCGCGTTGGATCTAAGCAGTTACACCGCTGGCTCAGTGATTTTGTCTTTGGACGTATGGGAAAATTGCACTCTTACATCAACAGATGGCCTGGATTTTGGTCTCTCTGGCGATGGGGGCATGACATGGAGCAACGATATTCCCATCTTTCGCGACGATATCAGTAGCCAACCGAAAAAATTTACTTACACTATCCCAGGGCAGTATCTGACCAGTGATTTCCTGATCAGATTCCATGTAAGCGGCATGATTGAAGAAAACAGGCTCTGTGATATAGATAACATTAAGATCACTGGCATGACTGCAGACACCTCGGTGCTCTTCAGAATAGACGGGCAGCAGGTTTATTTTGATGCTGATGGTCAGCCGCAGGCAGGCACCCAACCGATAACTGCTGACCGTACACAGGTCTTGCCCAACTACAATGGCTCTACTCCTAACGGCTTTTCCTATGCTGGATCCAAGGATGTGACCGATCTGATCAGAGCCTTTAGTGATAAAGCGCCTGATCCGGCGACCAATTATCCCGGCAATGGAACGTATACTGTTGGCGATGTGGCCGGGGATACCAACAACGAGTGGTCGTACGCTGGCTGGTCATTAATCATCATTTATACCAATTCGGCAACAGAGGGCCATCAGCTATACCTCTATGACACATTCCTCTATGCAGATAATGAGACCAATATTGACTTTGACAATGATGGTCAGCCAGGAGGCACAATCAGTGGCTTTCTGGTCCCCGACCCTGTCCTAGGCGAGATCAATGCAGCCAAGCTGACAGTCTTCGTTGGCGAGGGAGACGATGTCTGGAACGGCGATGCACTGAAATTCAATGGCATCGCCCTCTCTAATACCCAGAGTCCCGCAACCGACGTTTGGAACTCGAAGTCTCCAGGACTGACTGCAGACGGCGTGGATATCGATACCTTCAGTATTACATGGGCCAGCACACTGCTGGAGCCGGGGGATACTTACGCTCAATTAGACCTGCCGACGCTGTATGATTCTTGGAACCTGGTATACATGATCCTCTCGTTCCGCAGCGAAACCAGCACGGGCGGAGCGCTGAACTATCTGATCAGATGAGCAATCTCCATAATAAGCCAGTATACCAGATGAAGAGTCTGACGCCAAAGCCTGTTCTGAGCTTTGGCGTCAGACTCTCGTTCCGAGGTTTATACTGCGATCTCCGCTCTCATGCTCTGCTGCCCCCGAAGAAACACGATTGTTGCCCGGTTTCCGGGAACCAGACCCGACAACGCCTTTTCCAGATCATCGGCAGTGGTAATATGCCGGAGATTGAGTTCAGTGATGATATCGCCGGTCTGAATCCCGGCTTTGGCTCCCAGCGATCCCGGAGCCACCGCCCCCACCAACGCCCCGAATACCGGAACTGCCCCACTTTTCTGGGCCATCTTGCCGGCATCGGCAATTTTGAGCCCAAAGCGCGGACGCTGTTGACTTGCGGCCGCGGCAATCAGGCTTTCCAGCCGGGGACGGTCAAACCCGATGATCGCCTGTCCATCAACCACGATCACCGGCACTCCCATTTGCCCCGTCAGCCGGACCATCTCATCGGCTGCCGATCTGTCGCGGGAGATGTCGCGCTCAGCGTATTTCACCCCGCGTTCGGAAAGAAACCGTTTGGCTTGGTGGCAATATCCACAAGTGGGCGTGGTGTAAATGGTGATGTTCAAAATATCACCTCCAGAAATTCTGTTGCTTTAGGGAACTTCTGATCAACCTCCTCGCCCCCAATCTTGGGGGGACGTAAGGGCGATTCATTAATCGCCCTTACTGGGGACACCCCCTTCGGCAAGCTCAGGGCAGGCTCTAAAACCCCGGCAGGAGGAATCCTGCACCTCTTGACGGGCTGAAACCCGTCCTGCGTTTTTCTAAAGGCTATGCCTCTCCTGATAAGCCTTCACCTGATACACGAAGGCCTCGATCCGGGTCTTCTCATTGGTGTGCTTGAGACCATCATAGATCATGGTAAGCACAGGAAAATTATGGTGTTCCCTTTGAATGTTCTTGTAAGCAGCGGTGCACAGGCCACCGTAGAGACAATTCAGAACGATGAGATTGGCCATGCCGCTGCAGCCCTGCGAGGCATAGCCTTTGGCTTTATCCAGATTCACCGTTGCCACGGGGTCGATTTCGCTGCTGATATAGGGGGCTGCCCTTTCCTTCCGCTGTTTGACCGTCGGTATCCTGCAATCAAAGAGATCATCCCCCAACCCCTCCTCGATCTTCCGCTGCCAGTGAACATGCCAGTACCTGCGAAGATAATAGTAGAGCGCGGTGGCGTATCTTCTATCGGCAAAATGCATATCGGGATACACTTCATTGAAGTACACCAGATAATCCGTGGTGGTCGGTCCGAACCTCATCTCCGCGCCCAGACTCTCGAACTCCCGGATAATCTCATTGTTGGCCCAGGGAGCCATACAGCTATAGAATTCCCCAACGATGCCCACAACAGGCCTGTTCTCCTTCCGGATGGGGATACGGTCCATCTCCGATACGGCGTTTCGATAGACCTGAGAAAAGTTCCCCTTGACGACTGCTGCAGCTACCTGCCGGGTCGCCGACTCATAAACCCTGTCGGTTTCTCCCCGGTTCACCTCATAAGGTCGGATATGAATAAGTTTCTTGGTTAGCACATCAGCGGCGAGCCACCCTTTCCAGATCATCCTAGCCCAGTCCAAGCCAAAGAGCCGGGTGGCCTCATCCAGACGACTCGACGTCCGAGGAGCAATGATCGGAATGCGAGAAAGGCCCAGCCGCTTGAGGACCATCTTCTGGGATAAGGCATACTGTGTTAAGCGGCAGGAGCCATCGAAGTTCAGCATCAGGAAGGCGGACCGATCCGGGTCGAAGCCGTCCATCTCGGTCATCCGCACCAGATCGCCGGTAGTAACCTGATAGGGGTGGCACTCCTTGGAGGAGGCATACCTTCTGCCCAGCTCTTCCGATCTCTCATCCGGCTGGGGTAGAACTTTGGCCTCGACACCTACGGATTCTAACGCGGCAGCAAATATATGGGAGTGTGCCCCGACATAGGAGAGGTAGAAGGTCTTATTCAGCTCCCTGATCGCCCGGGAAGGCTTCAAAATACCCATCCCCCTGGTTGAAGGACCGACCAGCAGAAGGTCTTCTTGATCTCTGGGTTTCACCTCTGCCCTGGCGCGATTGACAGTATCCACAAAAGCCTCGATACGAGTGGCGATTCCAGCATCAGCACTGTGTTCATCCACCTCCAGGACCAGACAAGGGTCTCCTTCCATAGTATCTTCAAGATACTTCATGAAGAAGGCATCGGGCCCACAGCCATAGTTGGTAATCAAGATCGGGTTCAGGCTCCGGTGCTCCCTGGCAAGCATCGCTGCCCGAAGCAGATTCTGTTCGTTCTTCCAGACCAGGTTGGCATAATGAAGCGGCAGGCTGACCTGATCCAGCGCCAGCATGTCGAAGGGGATGGCCAGCACACCCATCTTCCGCAGTTTCCTGGGGATATTCAGGTTCAAGCCGACATCATGGACATTATAGGGCTTGCCGATCACCACCACCGCCTCGTTTTCACGGCTCAAGCTTTGCAGCACTTCCCGGCCTCTCTGCTGGCACTTTTGATAAAACTCCCGCTGCGCCTTCAAGCCAAGGTCCGCTGCCCTCGCTGTATCCCTGGGATTCTTGCCAAACTCTTTCCCCAGCTTCCGCATCTGCTGTCTGATATCTTTTTCGCCCTTCGCTATATGGATCGTGGGACTGAGAATACTCACCTGATCCTCGAAGGCAGGCTTGAGGATGAAAGGAATGCCCTGGATATAGGGACAATTATAGCTCCGATCACAATCATCTGCCGGCTTTTGAAGATCGATAACGCTGGGCAGGAACACGAAATCAACGCCCTTCTCGATCAGGTCCTGCACATGCCCGTAAGCCACCTTGACCGGATAACACATCTCGGCCAGAACCTGCTGCAACCCCTTGTTGATCAGCTTCCGGTTGGTCCTGTCCGAGATCACCACCCGGAACCCCAACTCCTGGAAGAACGTGCTCCACAGGGGTAAATGTTCGTAGAACATCAGCATCCGGGGAATGCCGATAGTGACCGAAGCCGAGCCCTTTTGATCCTCCTGGCAATAGCCCAGGAGCAACTCCTCCCTTTCCTTGAACAGGTCCGGCAAGTCCTTCAACTGCTCTTTTCCCCGCCTGACTTCGTATCGATCGCAAATGCCGCCGTAGAAAGATTCTAAATCGCCGCCGATGAGCGCCCTTTTCACCTCGCAGTGGTTGGGGCAATGGGGACACTCGAAGGATTGCACCTGATAGGTCCTGCCTCTAAGATCAAACCCCACGAATTTGCTCGGCTGCTGGCTTTCCCTTTGCCTGGCAATCAGGGCAGCGCCAATCGCTCCGGTCACATTGAAATGCTCAGGGATAGTGACAGGCTTGCCAAGGATATTTTCAAAAGCGGCGGCCACACTCTTATTGGCGGCTACGCCGCCCTGGAAGTATATCCGCTCGCCGATCTTTTTGTTTCCCACCACCTTTTCAATGAAGTTGAACGCCACGGAATAGGAAAGCCCGGCGATTAGCTCGGCTCTGGGCAAGCCTGCCTGCTGATGGTGAATCAGGTCCGACTCCATGAAAACAGTGCATCGGGTGCCCAGATCGGCGGGCCGCATTGCCGCCAAAGCCTGATCACTGAACTCTTCGATCCTGATACCCAATCGGGCGGCCTGTTCCTGGAGGAAAGAGCCAGTGCCGGCCGCACAAACCTTGTTCATCTCGAAATCGACCACCGACCCGTTTTTCAGCGCGATATATTTGGAATCCTGGCCCCCGATCTCGAAGATGGTGTCCACGGTTTTGTCGATCTCGATTGTGGCTCTCGACTGGGCAGTGATTTCGTTGACCACCACGTCCGCGCCGACGAAATCGCCCACAAAATAGCGTCCGCTGCCGGTGACACCCACTCCCATCACTTCCACCCCGCCTTCGATTCCCCGGGCGATATCCAGCAATCCCTTCTTGACCGACTCGATGGGCTCGCCTTCCGTCATCAGATATCGCTTGCGCAGGAGCCTCTTGTTGATGTCAAGGACAACGATATTAGTGCTCGCCGCCCCCACATCGATTCCTAGATAAACCTTCTCTTTGGGTCTCTCCAGGGATTGAATATCATTGGGCGCGGGCTTGAGACCATCTCCCATCCATACCAAACGCTTCAGATAGCCTTGTTTGGATTCACCAGCGGTAAGGGCAATATGCCGCTTCAGATATTCTATCCCCTGGCGCATATCCATCGGAGAGCTCTTGCCCTTCTCCAGGGCCATGATTGCCGATCCGATAGCCCCCATGATAAGGAAATGCTCCGGTATTCTGAGTTCTCCCGGTTGAAGCTCCAGCAGGTCTTCGAAGGCTCTGACGACGCCTTGGTTAGCCGCCACTCCGCCCTGGAAGGCAATGGGTTTGGCGAATTTCCTGCCCTTGCCCAGATTACTGATATAGTTCCTCGCCAGCGCATAGCAAAGGCCGGCCACGATATCGTGTTTCGGGGTGCCTTCCTGCTGGAGATGCACCATGTCCGATTTGGCAAAAACGCTGCACCGGCCGGCAACGATCGAGGGCCTTTCCGATCTCAGAGCCAACTCTCCGAATTCCCTATCGATAGAGACCCCGAGGCGGTAAGCTTGCTGATCCAAGAAGGAACCCGTTCCCGCAGCACAAATCTCGTTCAGGGCATGATCGACAATGACCGGCGTCCCCTTCCTTTTGTCAAAGTCCAGGAAAATCAGCTTCGAGTCCTGACCGCCGATCTCGATAACCGTCCTGGTATCCGGGTGGAAGTGTCCCACAGCTCTTGCCTGGGTGATAATCTCGTTCTCCTTAGCCACATCCAGGATGTGGGCAATCAGGTCGCGTCCGCTACCCGTAGCCACCACCCCGCTGATGCAAGGAAACGGATCAGCGAGCTTTTTGAAAGCCTCAAGCAACACCGGGACAGGTTGTCCCCTGGTGCGTTCATAAAGGCTGGTCAGAAGCCTGCAACGTTCGTCGATAACGGCAATGTTCAGACTGACCGAGCCGACATCGATTCCCATGAATAGGTCGCCGCGCTCGGCCGTCCTACTCTGCTCATAATCAGGCATGGTATTGTCCCTCAAGCTCATCTTCTCCGACAGTATGCAGATGGGTGTCTACTATCCCCATTATCATACTCCTGACTTTATCGTGCAAGCTTATACTTCCACCTTCTGTGATCGGCACTCAACCACGGCATACCTCATGATGCTATCTTGCCCATATTCTCTTTCACGTTCTCGGTAACTTTTGTCTTGAAGCAAACATCTTTGCCTTCGATAAACAAAATAGATCGGTCCAACGTATTGCAATATGTGGTGAACTGTGGTAGACTGTGGGTCAAAGTGGGGAGGATATCCTTTCTATTATGCTATCAGGCGAGTACGAACACAGGCTGGACCAGAAGGGACGAGTAGCCATCCCTGTCAAGCTCCGTAAAGAATTTCCGAACGGTCTGGTGATTACACGCGGTTTTGATCAATGCATAGTAGCCTATGCCCCGGAAGAATGGCAAAAGGTTTCGGATAAACTGTCCAGTCTTCCCACCACGCTCGATAAGAACCGAAGGCTGATCCGGCACGTCATCGGCGGCGCCTTTGACATTGAACTCGATGGACAAGGGCGCATCGCACTCCCCGCTACGTTACGACAGTATGCCCAGATCAAAGATACCGTCATCATGTCTGGAAACCGCATATGTCTGGAGATCTGGAGCAAAGAGGTTTGGGAGAGAGATCAGATGCTGACCCCTGAGCAAGCCCACCAATTAGCTGAAACAATGGAGCTGCGTTAGTGGGACAACACCACATACCCGTAATGCTCCAGGAAACCATTGAAGCGCTACGGGTTGAGCCCGGAGGGCGCTACATTGATTGCACGGTGGGAGAGGGAGGCCATTCAACAGCGATCTTGGATCGGAGTGCTCCGGGAGGACAACTCCTCGGTTTTGATGCCGACCCCCAGGCCATAAAAGCAGCCCAAAATTCGCTTCGGCATCATGGTAAATCCGTACTTCTGGTTAATGAAAATTTCAACCGCCTGGAGGAGATCGCCACCAGGCATCAATTTCGTCCCGTTCACGGCATCCTGTTCGACCTCGGCATGTCCTCTTCACAGCTCGCACAGGAAGGCCGGGGATTCAGCTTCCAGGAAGACGCCCCTCTGGATATGAGGTTTAGCCCCAGCCAGGATATCACTGCCGCTCAGATCGTTAACGATCTCCCTGAAAACGACCTGGCGATGCTGATCTGGAGTTATGGGGAAGAACCCAGAAGTCGAAGAATCGCCAAGCGTATCGTTGAAAATCGTCCGGTTCGAACCACTCTCGAACTGGCCGAAATCGTGACCAAAGCCATCAATGGAGAGAGAGGAAGGATCCATCCTGCAACCAGAACCTTTCAAGCATTGCGAATAGCAGTCAACCGAGAGATAGAAAATCTCAGGTCGGCACTGGAACAGGCAATAAACCTGCTCGGATTGGGCGGTAGACTAGTGGTCATCAGTTTTCATTCGCTGGAGGATCGACCGGTCAAGGAATTCTTGAGTCGTGAGTCAAAAACATGTATCTGCCCTCCGGAAACGCCCTTATGTATCTGCGGACATACGCCCAGAATGAAACTGATCAGTAAAGGGGTTATCAAACCCACTGCAGAGGAAATCGCAGCCAATCCAAGGAGTCGAAGCGCAAAAATGAGAGTCGCCGAACGTATAGATAATTTTAAATAAAAGGGGGATGAGAAAATGTAGAAACGGGCTTATTCCCCGCAAGCACAGTAAATCTGAAACGAAGGAGGAGGAACGTTATGGCAAAAACTTTTGCCGCAATAGATGTAGGCACTAGCAAAATCACTAGTGTCATGGCAACTCTTGGTGATAAAGACACCATCCAGATTCTTGGCGTTGGCGTTGTCCCGTCCGCCGGGGTTACCAAGGGTCTTGTAGTCGATATTGAGCAAGCTACACGCGCGATCCGAGAATCAGTAATGCTAACAGAGCGTGCGAGCGGCCTGGTAATGGAGTCCGCGTATATCGGAGTTTCGGGAAAGCATATTAGCACGCTCAACAGCCGGGGTGTAGTTGCAACTACACGGAGCGACAGACGAGTAACTGTAGATGATCTTGACCGGGTGCTTGAATCTGCCCGAAACGTAACCATTCCCACTGATCGCCGACTCCTCCACGTCATACCCCGTCAGTACACACTTGATGGGCAAGTGGCAGTCAAAGAGCCCGTGGGAATGCACGGCTTCAGACTGGATGTGGAGACCCATATTGTCACTGCCGCCGCAGCCGCCGTTCAAAATCTCATCAAGAGCGTCCGCGAGGCCGGAGTGGAAATCGAGAATCTTGTTCTCTCCCCGCTGGCTTCTGGCGAAGCAGTGCTCACCGAGGATGAGAAAATGGCCGGCGTTATTCTGGCAGATATTGGAGCGGGCACGACGGATGTGGCCATTTTCAAGGATGGATGCGCCTGGCACTCTGCCATTTTACCGGTAGGCGGCGCTAACATCACCCGGGACATTTCCATTGGGCTGGGCACTCCTAACGACCTGGCCGAAGAGATGAAGAAGAAGTACGGCAATCTGATGACGGCCAATGGCGCCGACCCCTCGGACTACAATCAATTGGATGTCGGCAATCGGCATACGGTCTCCTATCGAGAACTCAACGATATTATCAGATTGCGAGTGGAGGAGATGCTGCGGTTAGTCATGCTGGAAATACCGCGCGGGGAACGGGATATGCTGGCTCCAGCTGGCTTGGTTCTGACAGGAGGCACTGCCAGTATTCCCGGTATAGACAGTTTGGGAAGAGAGGTTCTCGAGATGCCTCACGTTCGTGTGGGACTACCGGGCGGCATAACGGGTATCGTTGATTCGCTGCGTGATCCTGCCTCTGCGACTGCCGTCGGGCTTCTTTACTGGGCAGCAGAGCATGACGCTGGACATGAGTGGAAAATCAAGGAAATCAAATCGCCTTTTGGGACATCGGTCAAGAATGGCACAAAGAAGGTTGGCGACGCTGTCAAGAAGTTTGTTGGTCGGCGATAGATGGCATACATCATAGGATATACGTATAGAAGGAGGGAAAATAATGGCTAAAACTTTGCAGGAAAGTGGCGATCACCTTGCTAGATATCGTGCCAAAATCAAAGTAGTGGGAGTTGGAGGTGGGGGAGGTAATGCATTAAATCGTATGGTTGAGAGTGGTATCAAAGGGGTGGAATTCATCGCGGTGAATACCGATGCTGTAGACCTGCAAGCTTCGCTGGCTCCCACTAAAATCCAGATAGGACCTAAGCTCACCAAAGGGCTAGGCGCCGGTGGGGACAACCAGACAGGTCGCAAAGCAGCCGAAGAGAGTCGGGAAGATATAGCCGCGGCGCTGGACGATACGGATTTGCTTTTCATCACCGCTGGCATGGGTGGCGGCACCGGTACAGGGGCTGCAGCAGTGGTTGCTGAAGTTGCCAAACAGATGGAGATTCTCACCATCGCCATTGTCACCAAGCCTTTCTCCTTTGAGGGATCCGTGCGAGGCGGAAGAGCCGAAGAAGGATTAAACGATCTCATGAAGAACGTCGATACATTGATCAACATCCCCAATGATCGATTGCTGACCGTTTGCGATCACCGGGTGTCGGTATACGATGCATTCATGACAGCCGATGAAGTCCTCATGGGCGGCGTGCAAGCCATAGCCGGCATACTTACCACCCCAGGCGAGATGAATCGTGACTTTGCGGATGTAAAGGCGATAATGAACAAGGCAGGCCAAGCCTGGATGGCGATCGGCAAAGGCAGCGGCCCGAACCGCTCAATCGACGCCGCCAAAGCGGCCGTATCAAGTCCATTGCTTGATGTCTCTATCGAAGGTGCCAAGGGCGTGCTCATGATCATCACAGGGGATGACAGCCTCGGACTACATGAGATGAACGAGGCAGCCGAGATCGTCAGATCATGTGTCGATCCCAATGCAAACATCATTTTTGGCTTGACGCACGATGACACCTTGAAAGACCAGGTAAAACTCACGCTTGTTGCTACCGGATTCTCCTCCGGACGCCAGCTCAGCAAGCAAGACGAAGAAGAAGTCCGCCAGAAGCTGACCGAGCTGAAGGAAGAGGACAAGCTGGATACGCCTACATTCCTGCGTCACCCGTTCCCACAGCACAGGCGGCAGCCTGCTGCTCCACCACAGGGGCAGACGGTAAGACCCGGACAGAAAGCCGACGCGCCGCAGTATGGTGACAGAAAGTTCGCACGAAGGTAGGGAAAAGTCAAACAGGGTATCTGAAGAGAATACGAGAGTGTTGTTCCCATTGACACTGCCTTTAAAAGGGGGAAAGAAGTTACGGCCTCCGAATCCCGGCGCGATTGGGAATTTCGGAGTGATTAAGATTGCCTGAACAGTGAAATCTATCATATTGATATGAGGCCGGCCTCCGCAAAGTGTGTTGAAATGGCGTCTATTTCAACACACTTACCCCTGATTCCGGGAGGATCCTGGCCTTAGAAAAGTGGCGTCCGAGATGGATTTCTCTATTCTGTTGATCCGCATGGTTAGTTTCCGGTTGAGATCAAATTAGAGGATCGAAATATCGATTTGGTAAGGGGGGCAAAAAAATGAGAGATTTTGATCTGGTGAAGCATCATCTCCAGAGTTCGATACTGGCAGCCAGGGCGGAAATACAAGGAAACGAGGAAAAAGCCAGACAGTTGCGTGCGCAAGGCAATCTAAGGCTTATGGTCATGTCCGAAGTAGAATTGAGAGAGCTTGCTATTATACTTTCCTGCCTTCCTTCACGACCTCCAGATGCAGTGTATGCAGAAATCAAAAAGGAAATAGACGAACACAAGGAAACTGCGGCTGATTGGATAGGAGCTTTCGGCGTTGAACCCTACCCGTCAGTATCACGAAAGAAACACAAAGACCGTGCCAAAGCGCATCAGAACCGAAAAGCCCTCGCCCCGGCGAGGGCTTTTCATTTATAGCCTCTCATTTCGGCAGCCACCCCTTGGATCGAGCCTCATTCTCCATGATTTCGATGGCCGAGTATGGATCGACTTCTCCGCTCTCTATTTGTCCCATGAGGGCTATTAATCTCTCGTTATGCTTCAGAAATTGGGTCAGTCGATTTCTCAGACTCATCTCAACAGCCTGGAAGAATTCTTCCTTTCGTTGTCGCTGCCGTTGCTGCATGAGCTCGCCGGTGGACTCCAAATATTCTCGGTGTTTCTCGACCTGCTCATAGAGACCTTCGATCCCCACATTGTTGTGTGCCTGCGTGGGTAAAACGGGAGGTTGCCACTGCTCTTTTCTACCGCTGAGAAACAGCATGGATTCCACTTCTCCAACCAGCCGATCCGCGCCCGGCCGATCGGCCTTGTTGATGACAAATACATCGGCGATTTCCATAAGGCCGGCCTTCATGGTCTGGATGGCATCCCCGGCTTCAGGAACAAGCGCCACTATGGTGGTATCCACAGTCTCCATAATATCGAGCTCTGTTTGCCCCACACCCACCGTCTCCACCAAAACGACATCCTTGCCAAAAGCATCCAGAAGCTTCATCACATTCCGAGTGGTTGTCGGAAGCCCACCGCGACTACCCCGCGTGGCCATGCTGCGGATGAATACCCCGGGATCCAGATAGTGCTGCTGCATCCTGATCCGATCTCCGAGCACGGCTCCCCCTGAAAAGGGGCTGGTGGGATCAACTGCGATAACTCCTATGGTAAGCCCTTTTGATCTGATGACTGCGGCAAGTTTATCTACCAACGTGCTCTTCCCTGCTCCAGGTGGGCCGGTGATCCCGATAGAATACGCTTTCCCCAGATGGGAATAGATCGCCTTCATGATTTCGGGAACTTCCGGCGACTCATTCTCCGCCATAGTCACGAGGCGAGACAAGGACCGCTGCTCTCCCTCTAACATCTCTTCTACCAGCTTCATCTGTCCATCCTTTTGACCGTAATTCGCCTACCGCCCTTCATATTATCACACTTGACTGGCAGGGAGCAAAAAGCTGGGATTCTCGGAATAGTAATTCGTGGAGTCGGGCTACCGCGCGCAAGATCGCTCCGCCATTTGAGCACTGAGAACCATTACGCCTTGACCACACCTTACCCTTTGGAGTATATTAGGTCGGAAGCTAATGGAGCCGAGTTGGATGTCACACATCATGGGGACAGTCATGACACCGATACCAATCAATCACCGCTCGGAGCTTAGGTGCCGCAAACCTAACCGCGACGGGGTGGGTACATGGCAGGGCGGGCAGACTGCCCGCCCTGCCATGTACAGCCTTTTCGGATAATGACACCGTGAGAAAGAGAATTCTCACGAAGTGAATCCCAGCGAGATCGTCAGCATCGCTGCCCTTTGGGAAAGGAATTGCAGTGATGTGCCAACAAAATATGTATGTGAGGCAGAATAATGGTAAAAAGAAACGTGAACTTCAATCCCGGCCCGGCGGCGCTGCCGTTGGACGTTCTCAAGATCGCGCAGGAGGAACTGCTCGAATACAAGGGCAGCGGAATGTCCATTCTGGAGAGCTCCCATCGCGGCAAGGAATTCGAGGCGGTCAATGACCAGGCCATAGCCCTCGTTCGGGAACTTCTCGGACTCGGCGACGATTATCATGTCCTGTTTCTCGGCGGAGGAGCCTCAACCCAATTTGCTCTGGTGCCGATGAATTTCCTGGGAGAGGGCCAGGTAGGTGCCTACGTGGATACCGGCAGCTTCGCCTCCAAGGCACTGAAGGAATGCCAGATCGTGGGTCAAGCGCATATGGCCTTTTCTTCAAAAGCGGAGAAGTATCGCCGTGTGCCGAAGATGAGCGAGATCAAGTATCCTGATAATATCGCCTATCTACATATCTGCACTAACAACACCATCGAAGGCACCCAATTCCATGAGATTCCGGAAACCGGCAAAGTGCCTCTGGTGGCTGATATGTCTTCGGATATAGCTTCGATGCAGCGGGATTTCAAGAAATTCTCCCTTATTTACGCCGGCGCGCAGAAAAACCTCGGACCTGCAGGCGTGACTCTGGTGGTCATCAAGAATGACTTCCTGGCGAAGGCTAGGACCGGCCTGCCAAGCATGTTCGCCTACAAGACCCACGCCGATAACAAGTCGCTCTACAACACGCCGCCGGTATTCGGCATCTACGTCATGAAACTCGTGCTGGAATGGATCAAGGCCAAGGGCGGACTGGCTGGCGTGGGAAAAATGAACATTGCCAAGAAGAACCTGCTCTATGGCGCCATCGATGCGGCCCCGGACTTCTATAAGGGCACCGCAGACAAGGATTGCCGCAGCTGGATGAACGTCACCATGCGCTTGCCCACAGAAGACCTGGAAGCAAAATTCATCGCCGAGGCTAAAAAGGAAGGCTTGCTGGGACTGAAAGGCCACCGATCGGTTGGGGGCATTCGCTTCTCGATCTATAACGCGATGCCGATTGAGGATATTCAGAAGACGGTCAGCTTTATGGAGAAATTCCGCAAAGCCGCCTGAAACTGGTACGAAACCTCCCGCTGGATCCCTCTCATCAAGAGAGTGAAAATGAAAAGGAGTGACATGAAAGTATTAGTATCCGATCCTGTTGACAAGGAAGGAGTCGATATCCTGATTAAGAATGGCATCCCTGTTGACGTCAAGACCGGCCTTAAACCTGAGGAACTCATCCAGATCATCCCCGAGTATGACGGCCTGCTGGTCCGCAGCGAAACCAAGGTTACGGCGGACATTATCAAAGCCGCCAAGAAATTGCAGATTATCGGGCGCGCCGGAGTCGGAGTGGACAACATCGACCTCAAGGCCGCCACAGACCAGGGCATCATTGTGGTTAATTCCCCCGATGGAAACACCCTGGCCGCGGCGGAGCTGACCGTCGGACTGATGTTCGCCCTTGCCCGCCATATCCCGCAGGCGCACGCCAAACTCAAAGCAGGCAAATGGGACCGCAAGAGCTTCGTAGGAATCGAGCTTCGCAAGAAGAAGCTGGGCATTATCGGATTGGGCCGAATTGGAACCGAGGTTGCCAAGAGATGCAAAGCGATGGATATGGAAGTGCTCGGCTACGATCCTGTCATCTCTCCCGATCTCGCCAAGAGCCTGGGAGTGAAGCTTGTTTCTCTCGATGAGATCGTGAAGGAATCGGACTTCATCACTGTCCATGTGCCGCTCAATGATGCCACCAGGGGAATGATCGGAGAAGAGGCCCTCAAAAAGGTGAAGCCCTCCGTGCGCCTCATCAACGTGGCCCGTGGCGGCGTTATCGACGAAGCGGCTCTGGCAAAAGCGGTCGACGAAGGCCGGGTGGCAGGTGCGGCGATCGATGTTTACACCAAGGAGCCTGCCACCGAAAACATACTGATCAAGAGCGAAAAGATCGTCACCACTCCGCATCTGGGAGCTTCCACCACGGAAGCTCAGACGCTTGTGGCAGTGGATGTCGCCGAACAGGTAGTCGATGTCCTACTGAAAGGCCTCCCCGCCAGGAGTCCCGTCAATTTGCCCAGAGTCTCCCCGGAAACAATGTCCGCACTATCCCCCTTCGTCAATATGGCCTATCTGGCAGGAAAGCTCGCCGTACAGATTGCAGAGGGACAGATGAGCGCCATCACCATCAAGTACGAAGGCGATATTGCCGGATACCAGACTGATGCGATCAAAGCGGCAGTGATCGGAGGATTGCTCGAATCGACCAGCGAGGATCGTGTCAACCAGGTCAATGCCAACATCATCGCTCAGCGAAGAGGGCTAAAGGTAGTTGAACAAAAGAACGCATGCTGCGAAAACTATACTGCCCTCATTACTGTAGAAGTGGAAACCACCAAGGGAACAATCTCAGTTGCCGGAACCGTCATGAGAGGCGAACCCCATATTGTGAAGGTTAACGACTACTGGCTGAACATCGTTCCCACCGGAGGCCATTGGCTCTTTGCCGACCACATGGATCGGCCCGGCCTGATTGCCGCCGTTTCCACCGTCACCGGAGAGGCCGATATCAACATCAGCTCGATGTCCGTGGCCCGGCTTAAACCCAGAGGCAAGGCCCTGATGGTTCTGGCGCTGGATGAGCCGCTCAGCGAAGCACATCTGAAGAAGATCATGTCCATCAAGGATATTCACGGAGCCAAGGCTGTTACACTCTAGCCCAACTTCCGCAGTTTCGAAGCTGACAGGTGCTTCTCCCGAACGTAAAGTTGGTACTACATTGCTTTAATTTTCATTCGCTGAGGGAGGTGCAGCCCAAGCATCTGGAGGAGAACTGCCT
>JAQTRE010000059.1 GCA_028711995.1 Dehalococcoidia bacterium
TTGGCTGTTCTCATGGAGGATTCTCCCCCTCAATCTGAATCTGAGTTGATTCTACCAGATACGTGGGGGTGAAGGCATTACAAAATCAGTCAAAGTCGAGGCTGAAATCAAAACTAAACAGCCTCCAATAGGAAAGGAGAAAAAAGCAAAATGAAAAGGAAATACTGGTTAGTATTGTTTCTGATTGTTGTAGTGCTGACTCCGATTCTTGCTTATGCAGAGGGTAGCGATGTCAGCACAGTAGATAGCGATATCCAATATGCTATGGATGCCAGCCGTGCCCATATGGCTGCAATTGCAATAGAAAAGGGTGACAGTGCTTTTGCAGCTTGGCAGTCAGCCGAATTGGTGTCTCCCCAACCCTACTATGATCTGAAAGGCAATCTGATTGCTTACATGTTTGCCATAAGCAAAGATGGTGTGGTTGTTGGCCACGTTCTGGCTGGAAGCGCGCTCTACAATTACACTATTCTAGAATCGGGCACAGGTGCTCCATATGCTTTACCGAGTGCTGATGAGTTCATGGTCATGATGGAGCGGGACTTGAAAGTCTCAGCAAAGGTTGTAGAACTTCCAAAGCCCGAAAGGCTGGTCTATCTGGGATACACCCTACCCTTTGCGATAATCGAATTTACTGGAGAATCAGTTGGGATCAATCTTGATTTGGGGTACGCGGTCCGAACTAAAGACATGCAATCAAAAATGATGCCTTTTGATGAATACCCAACTACCAAAGGCGCGGATGGTCTGACGTTAAGTCAGAACTACCTGAATGGTTTTCCATGGAAAAATCAGATCGATTGTTCATGGAATCCCATGCAGAATAACGATATATGCCCCGTTCCTTCATGTGGTAAGAACGTCCAAAATGATTGCGGTCCGGCCACCGGCGTTATGATTGCCGCATGGTATTACCTGAAAGGGTACACCAACTTCGCGGAGGCCAATGCCAACTGGCCCGGATTGCATGTGGCCCATCATGCCCTCTATAATGAAATGGGTACCGGATCAATGGGTACGACCCAATGGAATTTCATGGGTGGTTGGGAGGATTACGCTCAAAGCAAGGGGTATAACAATTTTGACTTTCCTTGGGCGAGCCCCATAGATCCGATAACGCAGTGGCTATACATAAAGTCTGCCATAGATGTGCAAGATGGGGTGGGAGTCCTATTTAGATATGATAGCCCCTATGCGCAAAGCTGGCACTACTGTGCGATAACAGGGTACCAACACCATCCTACTGAACTTTCGCAGAGATGGATGCAGGTTCACAATCCGAACTCCAATTATTCGATTCCTGCTTATCCCAACCCGCCGTATAGCCGCATTGACTTTGTCAATTGGTGGGCTAACGCTCCTATGATGTGGGTATTCTGGTTTCAAGAGTAATGCTCTTGATAACTGCATTGTGACATGGTTGTAGAGTGAGAGTTCCCGCCCGCAGGCGGGAACTCTCACTCCGGCTTGCTGTCAGCATGATACAGATGCTTTGACGTAAAGATTTGTTATGAGCATTTCAAATTGGGAGAAGCGACAGTGAATACGAGAGGGATGTCTTTGACTGTCTCGGCGGTACTATTGCTCCTTTTGTTAGTGATTCTCAGCGGTTGCGAGGATGGGAATGATGGTAACCCTCCGGTGCATGTGCCCTTCAAATATGACGGTCAGACAGGCGCTGGAGGTGACGGATCCAGTTGGCAAAAGGTATTCAGCGGTCCCAAAGGGCAGAAGGCTAAGACGGTGCGACAGACTCACGACGGTGGGTATGTCATTGCAGGATCGACCGTCTCCGATATCGGCGCAGAGGATGGTGTCTGCCTGTTGAAGACGGATGCTGCGGGCAACGAGGAATGGAGCAATACTTTTGAAGGCTTAGAATATGGCGCTGCATTATCGGTCGGGCAGACTGCGGACGGCGGTTATGTTCTGGGGGGAACCATTGCGAACGTAAGGCCCGCTATCTATCTCATCAAGACAGATTCAGAAGGTCGCAAGGAGTGGAGCAAGGTATTTGGTGGCTCCAGCGCGACACGGGATGCTGGATGGGGTGGTGATGAGTCGCTGCAGCAAACCTCCGACGGAGGCTACATTATTGCGGGTTTTACAGGGAATCAATGGGGGGCTGATGTCTATGTCATCAAGACCGATTCGAGCGGCAATGTGCAGTGGGATAGAACATACTCCAATGACGGCATTAGTTTTGGCATCTCGGTACAGGCCAAAAGCGATGACGGCTATACCGTCATCGGAAGGACGAGTCACAGTACGCTGGGAGCCCCTGAAGGCGAACTGAGGGGTGACTGGGATGATATCACTGTGATCGAAATCGACAGCAGAGGTATCCAAACGGATAAGATGACATTCGGCGCCGACAACGGGGACGTAGTCTCTGTCAGGCGGACATCAGACGGCGGGCATATCGTTATCAGAGACACTAATTCTGAGGGGATGGGCGATAATGATATTCGGGTTGTGAAAGTGAATCGGGAAGGCACAGGAGAATGGAGCAAGAAGTTTGGCGGCTCGGATAATGACTACGGATTTTCAGTGGAACAGACCTCGGATAATGGCTATGTTATTGCGGGAGCAACCGTATCGTATGGCGCGGTCATGTGTGATGCTTATCTTATTAAGTTGACTGCTGAAGGTAACGAGGAGTGGAGCAGAACTTTCGGCGGCTCATATATAAATGGGGTAATGTCAGTCCACCAAACTGCAGATGGAGGCTACATCGTCGCAGGAGACACGAACTCCAATTCCTCCGGAGGACAGTTCAGCATTTATCTGATCAAGGTTGATTTGAGAGGCAACTAACGCTGTGTTCAGAACAAAATATCCAGATTCGCGGATATTCGTTCTGAACCGCGAGCGATACAGAAAATGTATTGTTTTGGCAGTTAGATTATGGAGACTACCGTCCACGTTGATATCATGAGCTGAAAGCTGGTGGTTTACTGATTCAACCTGTCGCCGACTCTTTTTCCTTCTCCCCCAACTCCTCTACGCTCCCCTCCCAATCGCACTTCTGGCACTTGGCTGGCCTGCCTTGCTTGTTGCATGAGAGACTATGGCCTATCATTACCAGGGCCTTTTAGCCTATGGCGAATTCTCTGATGTGTGGTATAAATAGTCATGGCTAAACATCAATTGCCCACAGTGGCGATTACAGGCCCTAACCCCCTATTTAGAAGGGGGATATGTGAAGCTCTCAGTGAGTTCTCTGGGAGACTTGAAGTGGTATGGGAGGCTGAAGAGTACGAAAGTATTCTTCAGGAGCTTGAGAGATTGGCCCCGGACCTTCTCATCTTGAGTTTACCGGAATGTGGCATAGAGCTAATCTCTTTGCTGGAGACGTTGTCCCAACGCTTCCCCGGCACCCGCAAGCTCCTGGTTGCCCCCGAGCCCGGTGTTCCGGGTACACTCCCTCAACTGTTCAGAGCCGGGCTTAGAAGTTACGTGGTGGATGAGGATGTTTCCTCTATATATCATGCGGCCATTGCTGTGATCGAGGGCGGCTACTGGCTGAGCCAGTGCATCGCCGATAAGATGCTTCAGGAAGTGGCCTTCACCCAGCCTGTTGCCTTGGCTCCCGGCGGATTTACTCCCAGAGAGCAAAAAATCTTCTGTCTGATGGGCAGGGGATTGTCTAATACAGAGATTGCCCAATCGTTGGGCATCAGCGAGCGGACTGTTCGTTTCCACTTGCGGCACATTCTGGATAAACTGGGCGTTGCCACCCGCACCGAAGCCATCATCCGGGCCCTCTTTGACCGGAGAGACTAACAAACTGATCTCTCACCTTTTTCTTGTCCCGGTATCCCCAGACATAACCTGCCAATACCGGCAGTATCACTTGCCAAAACTGGTAGGGGAACCTGCCAAAAATGACAGTATACAACAGGTCTCTGGTGTGGTAGGCTAAGTGCAAATGGGCCCATTTGAACGAAGAATAGAGGTAATGGATTAAATCTGGAAAGCAGAAGGGAAAGAAGAAGACATTGTACCCAAAATAGAAAGAGGAATGGAGGCTAAAATGCTAAGGTCTATGGTGATTTTGGTTTTGTGTTTGGTTCTGGTGACTATTCCCGCTGGTAGCGCCTTTGCTCAGCCACCAAGCGAATCCAACGATATCACAGTATTCAAAATCCCCCAGCTCACTGATGAAGAGAAAGAGCGCCTTATAAAGATTGTCTTTTCAGACAAAGATGTGGCAGATATCATTGGAAACAGATCATATGAAACGATCAATACCGGAGTCTGGATTCACAGTACAAACCTTGAAAAGATTGGCGGATACATCGACATAGCTTTTAGCGAGCCAGTCGTTCAGGAAAGAGAATGGCCCATCGCCGAGTACAGGGATGACGAAGAACGCGAATATAGAGGAGAAGCATATACAGCTAGCGAACTGGCAACGTTTGCCAAAGGCGAATACCTTCAATATCGCAAATGGGAAAAAGACGAGTTCAGGCAACTCCATATTCTGGTCGATTTCAATAAAAGTAAAGGAACAGTTGTCAATATCACACCTTTATCATTCGCGCCGCTTCCAAAGGAAGTTCGCGAGGCTCAAGAGAGTCTAGCCATAGCTACTTATCCCATCCTATCAATATCAATCAATAGCCATCGGCAGTGATTACACTTATAATCATGATTATGACCAATCGTATAACCCTCCACCACCTCTTACAGACATTGACATGCCGGTGACGCTCGTGTTTTGGGGTAATGCTACTATTACCAAAGTTAAGAACATGTATTGGGGTCCCTGTGACCAACTGTTCCCTCCTTGTCCTCACCAGACAAAATACTTGAATTCCTATGATCTTGATTATGATTATGATGGTTGGAGGGAGGATCAGGATATTGGAACGACAGGCGTACCTGGCTATTATCCCTATGGCAATGAGAGATACCATTTAAGACTTTATGCGCACAATCCCCCTGACTACAACTATGAAAGTTTTTTGATGGGGCAATACATCATTGGCACAACACATATCGACAAAAGTGCTCAGGCTGGATGGAGTGAAAATGCCGCGGGATACTTTATCGAGCACGCGTTAACGCACGGATGTCAACACACCGGGTACATGAATTTTCAGAATTACTGGGGTGGAGTCCAATTTGACGGTCATTTTTTGCAATCCAATGGTATTGCAGAGTTTGTCTACGTTCCATAGTCCATAGCTAAATAGTATGAGGAGAGGGGGCGGGGCAATGGAGGAAGCGCAGTATTTCACTGCGCTTCCTCTTGTTGCGCTTGACTTAAGGAGGAGAAATGCGGTTTCTGGTATTACTTCTGCTGATATCCTGCATAACTGTTGGCGCTTGCGCCGAAAACAATAATCCCTCACCTGCACCGACGGCGAATGATTGGTTTTGTTCATCTGGAGTATTAGGATCATGCCCTGATTTTGTGCCAAATACTTCCATTCCTGTCTCCGGAGTGTATTTCCCTGATCCTAACCTTGAGGCGCTCATCCGCCAGCAAATCAATAAGCCGAGTGGAGAAATCCTTCCGGCCGATCTGGAACGACTGACAAGCCTCAATTTAGCCTCAACCCTATCATACCCTCCTCGTAGAATCCTCAAACTGGACGGATTAGAATATTGCACCAACCTGACCAGCCTGAATCTTGATTCCAACTGTATCTCCGACCTTACTCCTCTTTCCAAACTCGTTAACTTGAGAGAACTAAACCTCGGGGTTAATGAAATAGAGGATATCACAGCACTCGCTGGGCTAAGCAATCTGACCAGTCTGGGTTTGGGCGGGAACAATATCAGCGACATATCCGTAATATCTCACCTCACTGAGCTGACCGAACTCTTCCTGCGTTGCAACCACATATCCGATCTATCGCCGCTTTCAAGCCTTTCCAATCTGTCATTTCTGCAACTAGATGCAAATGAAATATGGGATATCTCTCCACTTGCCAACCTAACCCATCTGCAAGGTCTAGATTGCTGGTACAACAGCGTAAGAGATCTTTCCCCGCTCTCAAAGCTCGTAAACCTGCAAGAGATACAGTTCCACGGTAATGGCATATCCAATATAACACCTCTTCGTGATTTGACTAATATCAATTACATCGATTTAGGCGAAAACAAAATAGAAGATATCTCTGCCCTCTCCAAGCTCACATCGCTCACCTGGCTGCAATTGGGAAATAACCAGATAAAGGATATCTCCCCGCTTTCCGGCCTTACCGAATTGGATCAGTTGTGCTTAGGGACAAACCAGATCAGCGATATCTCCGCTTTATCGAATCTTAAAGCTCTATCGCAACTTGATCTCAAGGCAAACCAGATAACCAATATTTCAGTTCTTTCAGGTCTTGAAAATCTAGGCATTATCGATCTATATAACAATGAAATACGGGATATCTCACCGCTGGTACAGAATGCTGGATTTAGCGGTGGCACTTTGCAGCTCGCCGGAAACCCGTTGAGTGTGAGGTCCATAACTGAATACATTCCCAAGCTTAAGAAAAGAGGTGTCCAGATAGGCTGGCCTCAATATTTAGAGGATTGAGCCTGAACAGAGCTAGAGGATGGAAATTGGCACAAGCCACACTGACGTTCCTCATCTTACAAAGTGGGGGCCGCGGCAGTGTAATCGTTGGATTGCATTCAAAAGGAAAGCCGCCTGAAGATACTCTGAAAGTCCTGGTCAGCGTGGGCAGCGAAATAAAAGAAGACGGGACCAGAGTTCTTGGACCGGATGGGAAGGTGATTGAGGTGCCTCTGGTTCCGGTTGAATCGGAAACCAGCCAGCCGGTTAGCCAATAACTAAACAGTCCCCTCTTTCTCTCCCTGGCCCAGCTCCTCTACGCTCCCCTCCCAATTGCACTTCTGGCACTTGGCGGAGTCTTTGCCTTTCGAAACAAGCAGCCCGCCGCATTCGGGACAGGGAACTGGAAGGGGTTTGTTCCAACTGGCGAAATCGCATTTGGGATAAGCGCTGCAACCGTAGAAAACGCGCTTTCTCTTGGTGCGCCGCTCCACCAGATTCGATCCGCATCGGGGACACTTGGCCTCGATTTCACTCGGAAGGGGTTTGGCGTTCTTGCACTCCGGGTATTTGCTGCAGGAGAGGAACTTCCCGTACCGGCCCTGCTTGATCACCATCGGGCTGCCGCATTTTTCGCAAACCTCGTCGGTGGGTTCATCGGCCGGTTTCATCTTGGGCATCTCGGCAATGGCCTTCTCAACCGTTTCAGCGAATGGGTCATAGAATGCTTTCAGTGTGGGAATCCACTCCAGTTCTCCCTCGGCGATCTGATCCAGACTTTCCTCCATCTGGGCGGTGAAGGAAATATCGACGATCTGGGGGAAATGGTCCACCAGCAGATCGGTGACGATAAATCCCATCTCCTTGGGTTTGAAATTCCCCTTTTCCTTCTCCACATAGTCGCGGTCCTGGATGGTGGAGAGGGTCGGGGCGTAAGTGCTGGGCCGGCCGATGCCATTCTCTTCCAGCGCCTTGATCAGCGTGGCCTCGGTATAGCGCGAGGGCGGTTTGGTGAAATGCTGTTCGGGAAAAAGCTTGATGAGGTCGAGCGCGTCTCCTTTGGCCAGCTCAGGTAGAGTGGCTTTGCCATTGCCGTTCTCGTCGCTATCGCTTCCTTCGCTGTAAAGGATAAGAAATCCCGGGAACGCCAGTGTTGAAGTGGTGGCCCGGAGGAGATATTTCTTCGATTTGGCGGCCGCATCGATATCCACCGTGACGTTATCAAAAATGGAGGCCTCCATCTGGCTGGCGACCATCCGTTTCCATATCAGATCATAAAGTCTGAATTGTTCGGCGCTCAGGTGCTCTTTCAGCATCGCCGGTTCTCTCCGGGTCGAAGTGGGGCGGATGGCTTCATGGGCTTCCTGGGCTCCCTTGACCTTCTTTTTGAAGATGCGGGGCGATTTGGGGACAAAGTTTGGGCCGTATTTCTCGGCGACGTAGTCTCTTGTCTCTGTCAGCGCCTGGACGGCCACATTGGTGGAATCGGTACGCATGTAGGTGATCAGTCCCACCGGCTCCGCTTCGCCGATATCGACGCCTTCATAAAGGCCCTGCGCCACAGCCATCGTCCGCTTGGCGCTGAAACGGAGCTTGCGCCAGGCTTCCTGCTGCAGGGTGCTGGTGATGAATGGGGCAACCGGCTGGCGCGGTGATGATTTCTGTTGTACACTGGCCACTGTGTACTTGGCAACTTTCAGGTCGGCGCTAATCTTTTCGGCTTCTTCCTGATCGGTGATCGAAATCTTCTTGCTTCCGCCTGAACCGATCAAGAGTGCCCGGAACTTCTTATCGCTTTTCTTCTTGAGTTCGGCTTCGATCGTCCAGTATTCGACAGAAACGAACCCTTCGATTTCCCTCTCCCGTTCCACGATCATCCTCACCGTCACAGATTGGACCCTCCCGGCGGAGAGCCCCTTCCTCACCTTGCGCCAGAGGATGGGGCTGATTTTGTAGCCCACCAGTCGGTCGAGGATTCTCCGGGTTTGCTGGGCGTCCACCAGCTTCATGTTGATATTCTTGGGATGCTTGAACGCCTCAGTGATGGCATCCTGGGTAATCTCATGGAACACCACCCGTTTGGCGGGTATGTTTTGCAGTTTGGCCGCCTGGACCAGGTGCCAGGATATGGCTTCTCCCTCGCGGTCAGGGTCGGTGGCCAGATAGATGATCGAGGCATCCTTGGCGGCGGCTTTGATCTCTTTGATGACCTTGGTTTTGTTTCTGGGAACCACGTATTCGGGGGAAAACCCGTTTTCAACATCAACTCCCAGTTTCTTTTCCGGCAGGTCCCGGACGTGTCCCATGGTAGCTTTTATCGTATAGCCGTCTTTTAGCATGCGGCTCATGGTTCGCGCTTTTGCAGGTGATTCTACGATTACCAGTTTCTTTGTCATTAGTTCAATCCGGCTCCTGGTACCATTCCATAATTCATATTCCCCAAGTGTTTAACCATACCCTTAAGCTCCATGATTGTCAAGGTGCTGCTCACAGTGGGTACAGGTAGGCGGGTAAGGTGACATAACTCGTCGATATGGAACGGTCCTGATGATAAGTGTTCCAGAAGCATCAGTTCAGTCGTATTTTCGGGAAGCGATTGGTGGATATCCGCGAATCCCAGTTGCTGTGGGGCCATGCTCAAGTTGAGCTCTTCCAGTATATCGTTCACCTCTGATACGGCCTTGGCTCCGGCCCGAATCAGGCTGTTTGTCCCCCGACTGGCTGGAGAAAGAATGCTTCCCGGCACAGCAAAGACTTCGCGGTCTTGCTGGAGCGCCAGATTTGCTGTAATCATCGCGCCGCCGCTTTCCATCGATTCGGTGACCAGGACTCCCAGGCTCAGTCCGCTCATGATGCGATTGCGTTGCGGGAAATTTTCGGCTCTGGGCTTGATTCCCAGCGGATAATCGCTTACCAGTGCGCCGTGTTCTGTGATCTCTTCAGCCAGCCTTTGATTTTCTGGCGGGTAGATCGTATCCAATCCGCAAGCGAAAACGGCGATGGTTCGCCCTCCGGCTTGCAAGGCTGCACGATGAGCAATAGTGTCGATGCCCCTTGCCAGACCGCTCACAATGGTGAAATGGTTGGCTGCCAAATCGGTGACCAGCCGTTGGGTGACCTCTCGACCGTACATTGTGGCATGCCGGGTGCCAACTACAGCCAGAGCCCATTCGTCCTCAGGAATCAGTTTTCCTCGAACGTACAGCACGGGTGGGGCATCATATATCTCCTTGAGCCTTTTAGGGAAAGAGGGGTTGTCTCTAGTTAGTGCCGAGACCTTGTATCGATCCAGTTTCTCCATCTCGGCGTCGAGGTCGATCCGGGGTCGGTGAGTCACTATAGCTTGTAGTGATCTGTTGTCAAGTCCGGCAGCGGCCAGTTCTGAAGGCGTGGCATGCCAGGCAGTCTCCAGATTGCCAAAATAGTCGATCAGTCGGCCAAATCGAGCCCGGCCGATGCCCGGTATCCTGTTAAAACCAACCCAGTATTTTACTGTTGACATAATACTAATGTTGAGAAGTGCGTATTGTGGGGGATGCCAGGGGAAGAGAATCAAATCCCTCTGACTTTAGCCGAAGCAGTCCCTGCTTTCATGAGGGAACCGGAGTGTTGTTTGAAGGCCCGTATTCCGTCTGTAGTAAACAACGGCCAGGGGAGACTATCCCCTGGCCCGTATGTCTAGCAGTTAATGGAAATAGGGCTCCAGGCAAAGCAGTTCCTGCAATTGTCATTTTCAGGAACTGCTCGGTTCGTATGCTGCGTTGCCCGCAAGCCTGGCCAGTATCGCCTGTGGTTCGTGATACTGACGCGCCAACTCGGCCCATATAAATTCCCACGCTAATTCGCTATCGGATTTACAGGTGTTCTTTTTCATTATATGCCTCCTATATTCCTCTGATGATGCTCTTGCGAGAGAATCAATCCTCACTGGCCTTAGCCAGAGCGACTCTTAACTTCTTGAAGAAATCTGCCAGTTGGTTAGTATCCATTGCTGCTAACTCCGGAGTGATGGTCAAAACAAAGGGCATCTGGCCCGGGGCTCCCATCTGAGCCATCTGCGGATATTGTCCCGCAGTCTTGCGATGGCCATTTGTAATTTTCTTTGTGCCGTTTATCCCGTTTGATGGTTGCTCTTTGCCGTAGACTCCAAGATCGATTTCTGCCATCTGGCACAGTTGGATGAAGAAACGGGTTGTCTTGGTCGCCATCTCCGGTCCTAGCCCTTCTTTGGTGACAAAGTAATTGTAGATGTCTTCCTGGGAATGCCCATTGCCGTTAAGGTGCTGGAACAAGTTCTTGTATGCGCCTCGGACGATATCCTGGAGGGCGGACGTAAAAGCGACGCCCTTGGTTTTCAGGAGGCGACTTTTCTCCGTGGGCCGTCCGTCATCGTCAATGATGTCAAGAAACCTGAGGGCTCCCACTACCTTATATTCATTTCCGGGAGCGATCTTGTTGGTTCTCAGGAAACTGCCATCGATTTTTGAGGGCGTAGTTCTTCGCATAAGTTGCAGTGCTTGCAACATGCCTCTGGTGGGGCCATATGGCAGGGTGGGACCCTGTTCGCCTGTTCTTGCCGTTCTAACCATACCCTGTCTCCTCTCTGGACTCTTGGGGACTTAACTCAATGCCAAGTCCGTGCAGGCAGTATACCACTGAAATTGAGGACTGTCAAGAGTCCAAACCTGCATATTCGAGAAGGACTTTCCATGCGGGGGCGATTTTGTATCTGTGTTTGGGCACTATTTGAGGTAGTACAGTCCAGGGTGATTGGGTAAATTAGTCCGGGTGCTTTTCGAGACTTCAGGGAGACTTGCGGCGGACTGAGTGCATGTATCCCGAGATGGGGACTGGTAGTCTGGGATATATCAGGTTCATTGAAGCCCCAGTCTATTGAGAGGGATTTGGTCGGAATGAAAAGCGGAAAAGTGGGCTATCTGTGATATGAAGCCTGGTTAGTATCCTCGCAGAAAGTGGGTAATTGCACGAGTCCTAATGCGAAGCTTTACCCGTGGCACTATGATCTTTGGCAAAGACATGTGGGGGTTGCTGCGCTGGCAAAACATCCAGAGGCATTCGGTTGTGGCGCCTTGAAGCTTTGTTTGAGGGCTGTCGATCTCGGGGTTGGTTTCTTTCTTGCCTGGTGGGCTGTATTTTGTCTTTCCTGGCCTCTTAGCGAACAACGGAACTCAAATACATGCAAATCGCGCCGCAGGCTGCCACGTTGAGGGACTCTGCCTTCTCCCGGTCGATGGGAACCTTCACGCGGGAGTCGGCCATTTCCAGTATCGATGGCGAAAGGCCGGATGCCTCGTTCCCCAGCGCCAATAGAAGTTTCACCTGCGAACCCAAAAGCGACGGGGAATTGCCCCCTTGAAGATCGGCGGCAACAATCTGAAATCCGTTCTGTTGAAGGGTTCGGGCGAGTTCGAGGTAATGAGGGGTTCTCCTGATCCAGACCGATAGCACCGATCCGGCAGCGGATTGAACGCACTTGGGAGATAGAGCATCGGCCGATTTCTTCGTCAGGATGATCCCGGAAAACCCAAAGGCGGCGGCAGTGCGGATGAGGGTCCCTACATTGCCGGGGTCCTGAATATCTTCCAGCAGCAGGATTTTCGTGCCGACTTCCCGGGGCAGGTTATCGGAGTAGATATCGGCGGGTAAGCGAACCACGGCCAGTATTCCCTGAGGTGTCTTGGAGGAAGAGATGGAGTGGAATTGGCTCTCAGTGACTATACGGACGGGGTATTTGTGATAGGCTGCTGCTGTTTCCTCTGTGGCCAAGATTTCCAGTATCTCGTTGGGGTGGGCCTGAATGATCTGTTCGATGGCCCGTCTCCCTTCGACAAGAAAGGCCCCGGCCTCGATCCGGCCTTTTTTGGTATCCAACTCCTTGTACCATTTGAGGGGTTTCAGAGGATGAGGCACAGTGTTCTCGATCATATCATCTCCGACGTTGCGGCGTTGAGATTCGGGCCTGAAGGTCACCTTAACTGAGGTCGGTCAGGGCTGCCCATACCCATTCCGATGGACCTTTTCAAATTGCAGAGTTTCTCTGGGGTGAGGCCGCTTCTTCTCGTCCGGATAGCCGATGGCGATCATCGATTCCACCTTCAAATTGGGTGGGATGTGCAAAACGTCTCGTACATACTCTTCGGCCGATTTCTCCTGATTGTGGACACGTTCCCGAATCTGAATCCAGCATCCACCCAGTCCCATATCGTGAGCGGCCAGCAGAATAAAAGTGGAAGCGATGGAGGCATCCTCGATCCAGACGTCACACTTGGCAGGGTCGGCCAGCACCACAATCCCCAGCGGAGCACCTTTCAGGAAATCCGAACCGTGCTCCTTGGCGTGCGAAAGTTTCTCCATGAGTTGAGGATCGGTGACTACAATGAATTCCCACGGGTTGCGGTCGTGAGAGGATGGAGCCCGTAGCGCCGTTTCTACCAGTTTTTCTATCTTCTCCGGTTCCACTGGCTTTTTCAGGAATTTTCGAATGCTCCTCCGGGTTTCGATGAGAGAATGGAACATGTCTGACCGCCTTGTTGAGGATGGATAAGTCAACGGTTGTCTTTGGCTGAATTGTCAGGCTCTTCTGACTTCGAAGTGAAATCACTTCTCCAGTTTATCTGCATCAGCAGGGGCGATCCAGGTCTTGCTGGTCCTTGCGTCGGGCGTGTACTCCCTTGCGCAAAATGCGATATTTGCCTTCCAGTATCCCCAGCCCAACCAGAACAGACACGGTTAGAAAAGCCAGAACCATTGCTTCGGCATATTTTTCGAATCCGATCACCGCGCCGATGGCCGCCAAAACCCATATCACCGCTGCCGATGTGGCTCCTTCGATCCTGCCTTCGCGGGCAATGATGACACCGCCTCCCAGAAATCCGATGCCGGTGATGACCTGGCCCAGCACTCGGGTGGTATCCGTATTCTCTCCCACCGCATCGATGCCAAGGGAAATAAACAAACTCGTCCCCAGGCAGATGAGAATACTGGTCCGGATGCCGGCAGGCTTGCCCCGTATCTGCCGCTCCAGACCGATGGCCCCTCCGCACAGCACGGCTACGCCGATCATCTCCCAGAAGCTGAGTGTGGTAACATCCATCGATTAGCTGCCTTTCATACCGGGTTTGCTGCCATTATAACACAGGAATCGCCCTGTTTCTCGGGCTTAGCGTATCTCTCGAGTTCAGCGATTGAGGTTGTCTCAAAATTTCAACTGAATTCCCTTGCTGCCAATCGTTGGGGGATGCCGTTTCCCTCACCCCCTCGATCCCCCTCTCCCATTCTGGAAGAGGGGGAAGAAAAACAATTTTTAGGGGGCACCCCTAAAACCCCGGCGGAGGGTTTTCCCTCTGCACACACTGGCAACTGACAACCGAGAACTTAGGCGAATTCAGGACAGGTCTATGACCCCGGCAGAGGATTTTGTCCAGAGGATCGATCACCTCAATCAGAACCTTTCAAGGTAATTCTCGATGCGGTTCAGGCCTTCAGCAATATTTTCCAGGGAATTGGCATAGGAGAATCGGAGATACCCTTCTCCGTTACTTCCGAAATCGATACCCGGAGTCACTCCCACATGGGCCTTTTTCAGAATATCGAAGGCCAGCTTATAGGAATCCGGGGAGAAGTGCCTGGCGTTGGCAAATACGTAGAACGCGCCCGTAGGTTCCACCGTGATGCCGAATCCCATCTCCTTAAGCCGTTTGACCATGTATTTTCTGCGTTCATTGTAGATGCTCTTCATTCGAGCCACATCGTCGCCCGCTTTTTCCAGAGCAGCGATTCCTGCCATCTGGACCACCGAATTGGCGGAGATCAGGAAATTCTGCTGGAGGGTCTGGATGGTTCGGATGAAGGGTTGGGGCGCAATCAGGTATCCCAGTCTCAGGCCGGTCATGGCATAAAGCTTGGAAAAGCCGTTCAAAACGAAGGCGTTTTCGGTGAACTCCAGAATCGAATGCTCTTTACCTTCGTACACCAGTCCATGATAGACCTCGTCCGATATCACGTAAGGAGAAAACCGGGCGATAGCGCGCAGGCGATCCTCGGAGAGAAGATTGCCGGTGGGGTTTGACGGGGAGTTGACCAGAATCGCCTGTGTTTTTGGGGTGATTCTCTTTTTGATTTCTTCCGGCCGATATTGAAAGCCGTCCTCTTCATAGACGGGCACTGTCACCGGAATGCCCTCCACAAACTTGATGAAGTTGGGATAGCAGGAATAGCGGGGATCGGAGAGGATCACCTCATCTCCCGGATTCAGCAGCGCCGAAAACAGGAGAAACATCGCCGGTGAAGTCCCCGACGTCACCACAATCTGATCGGGAGACACCGTAACCTGATAGGTCTGGTGATAATGTCTGGCAATCGCTTCTCTCAGTTCGATTGTTCCCAGGCTGTGCGTATAATGGGTGTGTCCTGCTTGAAGGGCTTCCACAGCGGCATCCTTGATGCACTGGGGGGTATCGAAATCCGGTTCGCCTACCTCCAGGTGGATGACGTCGATTCCCTCTCGTTCCATGGCATGGGCTTTTTCCAGGACTTCCATGACGATGAAGGGGGTGATCTCCTCTGTGCGTCTAGCAATCCTCATGGTGTTTCCTTATCCATATCCATCGGTTAATCGAAGTTTACACCGGCCAGTGGTTCCAATCAAGCTTGTGGAATAAACCAAGTCTGTGGAGTTTAGGTTGATGGAGGGTCATCTGCCCCCAGGTCCTGGGAAGAGTTGCCCTCACCCCCTCGATCCCCTCTTCCAAAATGGGAGAGGGGAAAAACAAACTTAGCAGGCTGCTGAAAAAGAGGTGAAGGATTCCTCCTTCCGGGGGCCTGGGGGTGTCCCGCAGGGGCCATGTTGCAACGTGCCCTTACAGCTCCCCCAACGAGTGGGGGTTAGGGGGGTGAGTCAGACTATTTCAGTACCCTATTAGGGGACATCCCATTCGGCAATCTCAGGGCAGGCCCTAAAACCCCGGCAGAGGGAAGGCCCTCTGCACACCCTATATCCCTTTCAATCGGATTTGAGGGCAAACTCGCCGATCATGGCAATGGAATTGACGATGAAGTGCATCGAAATCGGTATCCAGATGGACCTTCCGCGGTGATAGAGATAGGCAAACAGAAAGCCCAGCAGGAACAAGGGTGGTAGGGCATAGGGTTCCAGATGCATGGCGGCGAAGATCGCCGAGCTGAAGAGAGCCGCCTTCAGCCAGCCGTAGCGCTGGCGAAGCCCGGCAAAGAGAAATCCCCGGAAAAAGATTTCCTCGGCCAGCGGCGCAAGCAAGACCGCGGTGAGGGGAAGCATCCACGGTAGGGCAAGGTCTTCCGAGAGGGGATCCATATCCGGTTGCATCTCGACATTGAAGACACTGGTGATAATCGCGGAGTAAACTGCCATCAGAATATAGCAGGCGAAGAGCATCCCGCAGCCTATTCCCAGGGTGCTGCCTTCGAATCTCCTGAATCCGATGTCAGGCAGTGTTGCTTTGCGCTGGTGCATGGCAAACCACCAGACGGGCACCAACCAGAGCAGAGTTCCTATGGGAAGCACGATGCTAAGGAAGGTACCGTTTATCTCGTTGTCTTCGGAGAAGCCGACAAAGGCGATGGCAATAACCAGGGGAATGATAATGGTTAACGCTATTCCCATCCCCAATCCCCACCATGCGTCACCGTTGCTCCAGGGAACCTGCCATTCATTCAGAATACGTGAAGGGGTTCCCGGTTTATCTGGAGGTTGCTGAGATGAGGAATCGAGGGGGGCTGCTTGCTGAAAGGCTGCCTTTGCCTCTTCATTTCGTCCGGCAGCTTCCAGAAGAAAGCCTCTCAAATAGTGGGCGTCAGCCCAATCGGGAGCCAGCCGGGCGGCTTGGTCGCATTCGAGAAGGGCGTTGGCTAGGTCATTCTGTTCTCTGTAAGCAGTGGCGCGCTTGAGATGTTCCACAGCCTCTGCTTGCGGGTTAATGAAGGGCCTTTCCATGTCCATTCCATCATAGCATAAACTGGCGTGGACTCCACCGGGTACCCGGACTTGAATTACCTCATCCATTCATCTTACGATAGAAGATCACCTCTTTGAAATCGATTGTCGGTGTTCTTGCCGATTGGAGTCTTTAAGATGGCCATGGGGCGGGAGCGATCTGATGTTCTTTGGGAGATCATCACCAGTTTGAAATAACGACCAGCAAAACATAAAGGCGATAGCACTGTCGATTGTGACTTAGGGAATCTCTGAATAAGTGCTGAATCAAGCGATAATAATGGCAGATTACTTCAAGGAGTTCTGCCGTGATGAATGGACCCAGTTTTGCCAGCTTGGCCTACGACAACAAGAAGAAGAGAACCCGTCGGGAGAAATTTCTGGAAGAGATGGATCGGGTGATTCCCTGGGAAGAATTATTGAAGATCGTCCGGAAGCGCTATCCGAAGAAAGGCAATGGTCGCCAGCCGATGCCGGTGGAGCGGATGCTGCGGATTTACTTTCTGCAGCAATGGTACGGGCTTTCCGATCCGGCGATGGAAGATTCGCTTTATGATATCGAATCGATGAGACGCTTTGCCCGGATCGATCTGGAAGCCGATGTGATACCGGATGAAACCACCATTCTGAACTTTCGGCATTACCTGGAAGAGAATGGGCTGACCGAGAAGATATTCGATAAGACAAAAGGGTATCTGGCTGATAAGGGACTCCTGTTGCGCGAGGGAACGACTGTGGATGCCACTATCATCAACGCACCTCCCTCGACGAAGAACGAAACCCGAACGCGGGACCCGGAGATGAAGCAAACGAAGAAAGGGAACCAGTGGTATTTTGGGATGAAGGCCCATGTAGGAACGGACACCCGGCGGGGATTGGCTCACAGCATTGTGGTAACCCATGCCGCGGTACACGATTCACAAGCGATGGATGATCTGCTCCACGGGGAGGAAAGGGCCGTTTATGGAGACAAGGCTTATTCGAATATTGGGAAAAGCCAGGAGTTTGAATCCCAAGGGATCGAGTGGCACATTGATCGTAAAGGTAGCCCAGGGCATCCGCTGACACCCGTTGACCATGACTGGAATCGCGAGCAGCATCGAACACGGGCCAAAGGGGAACATATCTTTCTGGTGGTCAAGCATCTGTGGGGTTACCGGAAGGTGAGATACAAAGGTCTGGCAAAAAATGCGGCTCAGGTGTTTAGTCTGTTTGCCTTGGCCAACTTGTATCTGGTTCGCAAGGATTTGTTACTGATGAGGGATTAGTCTGCCCGAAATCCCGGAAATCCCCCGAAAAGGGGTTATTCAGAGGGCAGAACCACCGAAAAGCCACACTCCGACGTTATTCGATGGAGGGAATTCCGCTGAATTGATTCTTCGGCGGACTTGATCAGAGGTTTCTTAGGTATTATCGACTATTGTCATGTCACACTTGCATTGACGCTAAAATAGCGGTATAGTAATCTTCAGAAAGGAGGTTGCTATGCCCCTATTGAAATACAAGGTCAGATTGACGGACGAGGAGCGCAATGAACTCAAAAACATTACAGAAAAGTGGGTATG
>JAQTRE010000060.1 GCA_028711995.1 Dehalococcoidia bacterium
GGTTGTCAGCGTTGTCGGCGGGCAGCGAAGTGGCTGTCGGCATTCCTGAAAAGATGTTTGACAGACTCGAAGAGGCGTTGGAGGAGATCATTGAGATGGTGGAGGCGGGAAAAGAGACTTATCCCGCGTTGCAGAAAATCTCCAAAGTGGCATATAGTACGACGGGTAATGGCTACTATCTGTACCTGAAGGGGCAGATAGTAATCTAGAGCCAGTTTTATCGTGCGCAGGAGCCTTTTCCATGAGAAATCCCAATAGAAAGATCCCGAAGAGAAAGAAGCTCAAGGCCCAGGGGGACGAAAAAGCCTACCTCGATCTGGAAGACATCGATAAGATGGAGGAGGCCACTGTTTGCGGACGAGACCAGCTCATAGTCAGGCTGCTCTTTCGCCTGGGCTGCCGGGTTTCGGAATTAATGGGACTGACCGTCGACGATATCGACTTTACCCGGGGCACCGTCAGAATCGAGCACCTCAAAGCCAAGCTGCAGCTCTATTGCCCGGCTTGCGGAGCCAGGCTGGGAAAAACCCATCGCTTCTGCCCGTCCTGCGGATCCCGGGTCGAAGAAGCCCTGGCCAGGGAGATGGAGAAGAAGCGGATGCGACTGTTGCCGCTGGACCAGGACTCCCTGGATATGCTCCATGAGTTTATCGAGGGAGGTCCCCCGGTATACAAGGGCGAACGGGCGCTCATTTTCGGGATCTCGTCAAATCGTGCGCGGCAGGTGGTAAGAGAAGCCGCCGATAAAGCCGGGCTGCCTCATCTGATCGATGCGAAAACGGGCAGGCTGATGAACATCAGCCCGCACCGATTGAGGGATGCCTTCGCCGTGCGTGCCATGAAGACAAACGATTCCGGCGAGGGCATGCGCCAACTCCAGGAGCACCTTGGGCATGCGCGGTTCGATGCTACCGCTAAGTATCGCAAGATCTCCGGGGAAGAATCCAAGGAATGGTACAGTAAGCTATGGCCAGAGGAAACGCAGGCAAAAGCGGAAGAGAAAAAGGAAAACTAACCGGCCCTCGTGTACGAGCCATAGGCGGCAAAGCGATCGGGGGCTTTCTGCGCCCTTTCGGCTGTGGCTGGTTTATCAGGGAGTTTCTTCTGGGCAACGGTCCGGAGGGATCCCCCCGGATCGATCCGACGGTAGGATCCACTCAGTCAGACATCTTCTATCACTACAAAACGGCCCTGATGCGGGCTACGGCCACCGATCGGGGAACGGCTGAAGAAGAGCGCATCTCAAAGCGGGAAGAGCGCAACTTTGACCCATCCAGGGCCGAGGACCAAGCAAAATACTATCTATCCAAGCTGCGGTACCGCTCCAAGGGGGCACGCTATCACTCGTTTGTGGTGTACTTCTCCAATCTGCGCAGGCTGGGGTGGGTCGAGGCCACCGGGGAAGAGGAGCCATCCCAGTTCCAGGAAAATTATCCGCCCGGACCTCCGCGCATCTACTATCGTCTGACCGCTACCGGCAGATCTACCTCGCCAAGCACCTGGCGCGATCCGCTGAAAACCCTTTATCCTGGTACTAAGGTCAACAAGGCTGTGACAGCAGCCTGAAAGGGCGATCTGATTACCGGAATTTGAAAATGGGGAAGGTTTTGGTTATCATTGCATTAAGGTCCGGAAGAAAACAATGAACCAAGCCCAAGTCGCAAGCAATTTGCAGGTAATAGGAAATCGAGCAGTGCGAAACGCCCAAAGCAAAAACAAAAAACAGGGTATACCTAACGCATACTCCCGAGACAGTAAATTATATTTCGAATTGCCTGATGGACAGATAACTGATAAGGATCCATTCATTTAGCGCATCACTTAAAGTCTTTGATTCTACCAGTTCTTCAGAAAGCCGCTGTATGTGTGCTCAGTATTTCATACCTTCACTGTCTGGCGCAGGCGATCTAATATCCACATCCGGGCCAGTGTGGTGGGACCAACCCCCAACTCTCTTGCTTCCTGCCGGAGCTGTTCCCACTTATCTGAAGAGAGACGGACGGGAATCACCTTGTCCAAAGGTTTCTTAACTTCTAGCTTTACCACCTCATCGGTTTCGTCCCAGGCATCGCCCTCTTCTATTCCCGCTATAACCTTGTCCATCTCTGCCATGTCACTTGCCTCCCGTTTCCCTGATGTAGAGCCGCCTCTCGTTATCAGTCATTTCTCTGGCCGTAGCGACCCTCCAAGATCCTCTGCCCAAATTTACTAATACCACCAAGACATACCGTCCAGCCTCGGTCTGGCTGAAGAGCTTGTACAATCCCTCCCGGCTCTTTTTGACATGCCGCCTCTCTGAGAGACAAGCCTCTTCGACCTCGTTGAAGGCGACTGCATGCTTGGACTCGATCTTCTCCAGGATATGGTCATCGATCTCTATCGATTCAATCCGCAGCATCAGATATCCGCCTTCACTATGAATGTATACCAATTGTATACATCTGTCAAGGAACACTTATCCTTGTGGTCTCGGCATGTTAGGAAATCCCTAAAGTGTTGCAGTATAAAAGGGGCGTCCCAGAGCTATTTCCTCTTTATCTCCTCGTCCCGGCGAAGGGGTATACCGCTTCGGTGCCGTCCGGCCGTTTCACCTGTATGGCAGGCGTTTCATCTTCCATTATTTCAAGATCGTAGTCTCTCTGGAGATTCAACCAAAACTCCGTCGAGTTCCCGAAGTATAGACCAAGCCGGACAGCGATCCGGGGAGTAATAGACCGCTTTCCGTGGATTATCTGGCTGATCTGAGTCTGTGAAACCCCGATATCTTTCGATAACTTGTAAGGGGTGATCCCCATCGGGTCCAAAAACTCTTCCTTCAAAATCTCGCCCGGGTGAATTACGGGGAGTCTTTCTTGATCAATCATAATCGTCATTCCTTCTAGTGGTAATCGGTTATTTCCACATCATAGGCATCGGTCTCGCGCCAGGTGAAACAAATCCGCCACTGGTCATTTATCCTTATGCTGTGCTGGCCTTTTCTCTCTTGTTTCAAAGCTTCCAATCGATTCCCGGGCGGCGCCTTCAAATCGTTCAGGGCCTGTGCTGCATTGAGAATCCGGAGCTTTTTACGGGCCCTTTCCTGTATATCCCGCGGGAGTTTTCTGGAAACCTGTCGGAACCGATAGAGTGCTTCGGTTTCCTTATCCCTGAATGATTTTATCATCAGAATGATACTATCATTTAATGATACTGTCGTCAAGTGATATTATGCCAAGATATGGATACCTTGATCACTGTTTGCCAGCAGAACTGTCTCCGCCGACACCTGGCGCGATCCGCTGAAAACCCTTTATCATGGTACTAAAACATCATTCTTTCTTCTTGATATCCAACCGGCGTTTCGTTGCGTAACGTTCTGCATATCATTGCCAGACCAGGCAGAAGTTCATTCGACTTGCCATTCAATTAAAAGGGAAACACTTCCCACTGTAGCCTCGGCAGTCGCAAGAAACAGGGTTTTGGAAAGCACCACTTTTGGTATCCAGAGAAGAAAGCTATTGCGTACCATGAAACCAAAGGTTTAGAATGTTAACAAAGTGTGATCATTCTGCTGATCACCACGTTAACATATGTTCCTCAATAGCACTGGGGGTTCGAATTGGCCCAACTGGAACACATCGAAGCCATTGAAAAAAGGTTGTGGAATGCCGCCGACACACTAAGGGCAAACTCCAACTATGCCAGCAACGAATACTTCTTGCCAGTGATGGGCCTGATCTTCCTGCGGCACGCTTACAGCAGATATCTCGCCGTCAAGGGCGAGATTGAGGGTACCCTACCCAGCCGAGGCGGGAAGACACGGGCCTTGACCAAGGAAGACTTCTCACGAAAGAGCTCGATCTTCCTCCAGCCCAAGGCTCAGTTTGATACCCTCGTTGCCCTCACCGACAGCGACGACCGCGCCAGCGCCATCATCGAGGCGATGGAATCCATCGAGACTGACTACGAGAACCTGCGCGGCGTGCTACCCAAGAGCGAATACCAAGAGTTGGATAACGCTGTTCTTGGTCAGCTTCTGCGCACACTCAACCCGGATGAGCTAAAGCAGGTCTCTGGCGACGTGTTCGGCCGTATCTACGAATACTTTCTCACGCAGTTTGCCGACCAGAAAGCCCACGACGGCGGCGAGTTCTTTACTCCCGTCTCTCTGGTCTCGCTGATCGCCAACGTGCTGGAACCAGAGCGCGGTACTGTATTGGACCCGGCCTGTGGCTCAGGCGGCATGTTCGTGCAGAGCGCTCGGTTCGTTGAACGACAGCACGAGAACCCCACCGACAAGCTCACTTTCCGCGGTTTGGAGAAGAATGCCGTCACAATCCGCCTGGCGAAAATGAACCTGGCAGTCCACGGTTTGGAAGGCGACATTCTGAAAGCCATCACCTATTACGAAGACCCCCACGAATTGGTCGGCAAAGCCGACTTCGTCATGGCCAATCCGCCCTTCAACGTGGACGAAATCGACGCCGACAAAGTCAAGAAAGACCCCCGCTTGCCATTCGGGCTGCCCGGAGTGAACAAGAAGGGCAAGGTCTCCAACGGCAACTATATCTGGATCAGTTATTTCTATAGCTACCTCGGCAAAGCAGGACGGGCAGGTTTCGTGATGTCATCGCAGGCCTCTAGTGCAGGCCGTGACGAGGCCAAAGTGCGGCAGAAACTCATCGAGACCGGCGATGTTGACGTCATGATCTCTATCCGATCCAATTTCTTCTACACTCGCACCGTGCCCTGTGAGCTGTGGTTCCTGAACCGAGACAAGCCGGAAGAACACCGCGACAAGGTACTGATGATCGATGCGCGGAATATCTACCGCAAAGTAACGCGGAAGATCTATGACTTCAGCCCGGAGCAAGAACAGAACATCCTTGCCATTGTCTGGCTTTACCGGGGTCGTACGGAGAAGTACCTTGATCTTGTAGCGGGCTATTGTTATCGGATGCTTGCCGAGAGCGCAGGGTGTTTTGCGGCGAAGAACAAAAACGGTGAAGGGATAGAGCCACTGCCCACCTTCATTGATTCGCTCGAGGCGCTCAGCGATGCTCTGCAACCGTTCATCGATTCGCTGGCTAGGGATGCCGCTCATGCCGAGGTGCTGAGGGAACTGAACGATGCGTTGCCAGACTTCAAGTCCGATGTCGAGGCTTTCCACAAGGCTGCTACCGAACAACAACTGGCATGGGAGAAGCAGCAGACCAGCAACGGTGAGCTCAAGCAGGCAGTTGACCGTCTCTCATCTCTCGCCGAATCCAGCCGCGATCTGGTCAAGCAAACCGACTTGGTTTTCAAGCTTGCCTCCCGGTTGATCGAGACCTGCGAGAAAGAGTGCGATGCTCGTAACAACGGCGCATGGGCAAACCGTGAAATCACCCGTTCGCGTAAGGCCGCTGACGAAGCTCGACAACTGGCTGTTGAGCAGCTCAAACAAGTACGCTATTTCCACCGCCAGGCTCACTGGCTAACCGAGCGGTTCCCCGAGGCCAAGCTCTGCGACGTAGAGGGCCTGGTCAAGTTGGTAGGCCGAGCGGATATCGAAGCCAATGACTGGAGCCTGACACCAGGACGCTACGTTGGCGTTGCCCCCGAGGAAGAGGACGAGAATTTCGATTTTGAAGAATCCCTGCGCAATATCCACATAGAACTGGAAGACCTCAACGCCGAAGCAGTACAATTGGCGGCGGGGATCAAGAAGAACTTCGAGGAGCTGGGTGTATGAAGCGAACCACCATCCAACTCGGCGACTTCCTCACCCTGAAGAGAGGTTATGACCTACCGGAACACGCTCGGCTCCCAGGAGAGATACCGGTTGTTTCCTCTTCCGGTATTACTGGCACGCACAAGGAAGCGAAGGTAGATGGTCCTGGTGTTGTAACAGGTCGATACGGCACATTGGGTGAGGTGTTCTATATCGAGGAGCCATTTTGGCCGCTCAATACTGCTTTATACGTCCAAGATTTCAAAGGCAATCATCGTCGTTTCGTGTCCTACTTCCTGAAATGGGTTCTCAACGGAACCCAGAGTGACAAGGCGGCAGTCCCGGGTGTCAATCGAAATGACTTACATGCTCGCAAGGTGGGAGTACCGGAAGACATAGGCGAGCAAGCATTGATCTCCTCCATCCTCTCCGCTTACGATGACCTGATCGAGAACAACCGGCGGCGGATTGAGTTGTTGGAGCAATCGGCACGGCTGCTCTACAAGGAGTGGTTTGTCAACCTGCGCTTTCCCGGCCATGAACACACCCAAATCATCGACGGCGTGCCGGAGGGGTGGGAGAAAACTACAATTGGCGAATCTGCCTCATTCATAAGCCGGGGGATCACTCCGAAATATGACGATGACGCACCTGGTATCGTGATAAACCAAAAGTGCATAAGGAACCGAATGGTGAATCTCGATTTTGCCCGTCGGCAATCCAAACAAGTGCCACCCGGGAAGCTTGTTCAATTCGGCGATGTTTTGATCAATTCCACAGGCGCCGGAACCCTTGGACGGGTTGCTCAGCTCTTGTTTGAGATTGATGAATGCACAGTAGACTCCCACGTCACAATCGTTCGCCCCAAAGAGGGCGTTCCTGTCTACTATTTCGGCTTGCATTTAACTGGTTTAGAGTCGTATGTTGCGACATTAGGCCGTGGTGCTACTAATCAGACAGAACTTTCAAAAGACGATATTGCCGCGCTTGAGATAGTTCTCCCTTCATCAAGCTCCGCGCAGATATTTGAATCGATTGTTGCACCATCCTTTCGCCAAATTCGAGTCTTATCGGAACAGATTGAGAGGCTAATCAAAGCCCGCGACCTCCTCCTGCCCAAACTGATGAACGGGGAGGTGGCGGTATGATCGCCGTTGGGGCTGAGTGCTATAGCCATGGAACCTCGCCGACTATCGGAACGGGCCGGTCGTGGAACGCGGAAGAACTAGGCGCGGCGATCAACGGCCAAGTTTCGGCGCTGGTCTTCGATGACCAGGGCAAGGCTGACATTCAAGAACTGTTGGCCGGAGTCGCTGAAACCTCTTTCGAGCAGGAGCAGCTCGCCCAGGCATTGGCCGCTCCCGACGACGTCGAGGACTGGCGGGTTGGCGAGGCCATCGCCGAAGCCTATCTGACCGAGCATCGAGACTGCCTGTTTCCCTGGCCGGATGGCCGGGACGAACGGAAGAGCGGTTCGAGTCTGCCGGGGGCCGATCTGGTGGGTGTTCAACAGGATGAACAGGGCGGCCGCTTTGTTTTCGGAGAGGTCAAGACTTCCGGAGAAGCCAAGTACCCACCCGGTGCCGTTTATGGGCGGACTGGTCTGAAGCAGCAGTTAGAAGACCTGCGGGACAAGGTTGGTATTCGCAACGACCTGTTCAAGTACCTTGGTCATCGCGCCAAGAATACGACCTGGCAGGACCGTTTCAAAGCCGCCAGCCGACGTTATCTCAACAATACGTCGGACGTTCAGCTTTTTGGCGTGCTGGTGCGTGATGTCGAACCGAACGTGGACGACGTGCGCGTGCGGGTTGAGAAACTTGGCAATGGTTGTCCGGTAGGCACGCAGATCGAGCTGCTTGCCCTGTACTTACCAACCGGCGCAATCGGCACCCTGGTGACTCAGACCCTCGCAATACAGGCGGGAGGTGGCGCATGACCATTACCGCTACAGCACTTCAAAATCTTCAGTCTCATTGGGCGCTCAGCGCGATCCCCGAGGCTGATCGTATTCGTGCGTCCGAAGTGGTCAATGAGCGGCTGGTTCGGCAGGCGGTTGGACGTCAGATCACTTTTGCCTTTGCCGAAGATGAAGCCGACGATGGAATGTTAGACCGCGTCGCCCTGGCCTATGAAATGGCCGCGATCGAGGGCTTGGACGCCCTGAGTCGCCCAGATGGCGGCGACAATGGTCTGCGGGGGCAAACTGCGGCCGCCTCGCATCACGCCTTCGATATTCGTCGCCTGGTTCCAATCCCGGAAAACACGGAAGAGCGCATCTTCCATGTGCTGCAACTGGCTGCCTTTGCCTATTGCGGTGACCGGTGGTCGGACCTGCGGCGCTGGTTCACGGAAAACCGATCCGCGATCGCCGTGCCGTCGGCGGTGGATGCGCCGTGGGACAGGCGGCTGCTCTACCGTTTGTTCGAGTGCTGGGTGCGTCTGTTCCGCAAGGATGGTTGGGATGACCTTGACCGCATCCGTGAAATCATTGCCGGACTGCGAGAAGACCAGAGGACGCATGAAAAGGCACGTCTGAGCAATGGATCTGCGGTGGAAGACCGGGCTATCGCACTGCGGTTGATTGCCCTCTACCACTGGGCGAAGGCAACGGAAATCCTTGCTGAATACATGCTGCAAGGACAATCCCGTACCGTCTTCGGCGATCTCGATAAGCATTTTGAATCCGGCATCAAGGCTGCGGCTGCATCGGGCGACGCCCGGCATGAAGTGATTCTGCGCTGGCTTCAAGCCGCTGGCCGGATCATGGTCACGAACTCCCTGTGGTGGGGCACTCGAACCGTCAACTCCCGCGTATCAGCCTTCGTCAAGGCGCTGACCAGACGCGAACACCAGGCGATGTTCGAACTCCTGCCGCCACAACGCGCCGCCCTGCTTGAACAGGGTCTTCTCGATCAGGCCAAAACCGCGATCGTGATCGATATGCCGACCTCCGGCGGCAAGACATTGCTGGCGCAGTTCCGGATTCTTCAGGCGCTCAACCAGTTTGACGCTGACGGCGGCTGGGTCGCCTATGTCGCGCCGACCAGAGCGCTGACCGCTCAGATTACACGACGGCTGCGCCGTGACTTCGAGCCGATTGGACTGCGGGTTGAGCAACTCAGCGGGGCTATTGAGGTCGATGCTTTCGAAGAGGAACTTCTTACCGATCAGGAAAAGCCTTTCGACGTGCTGGTTGCGACACCGGAAAAGCTTTCGCTTGTCATCCGCAACAAGAGTGTGCCGCGCCCGCTTGCGCTTGTGGTGATGGACGAAGCGCACAATCTCGAAACGGTAGCCAGGGGGCTTCGGATCGAATTCCTTCTTGCCACGATCAAACGTGATTGCACTCAAGCTAATTTCCTGCTGTTGATGCCGTATGTCGAGAGCAGCGATACCGTGGCGCGTTGGCTTGCACAAGACGTCAATGCCGGGAAGGCAATCAGTTTCAGCACTACCGCCTGGAAACCGAACGAACGGATTGTCGGCCTCTACCGTGCGGTCGCGGATGATAGTGAACGTGCCGGGTGGCGGCTTGACTACGAAACCCTGACCGTCACAGAAAGAGCCATGAAGTTGCGCGGCACGCATCGTGCGGGCGATTGCAGGCCGATAGCTGTGCCGAAGAGCAAGGTGTTGGCGAGCGGGCAACAAACAGGATTCGGCTTGCAGACGGCTGCCATGGCCTCCGTCATGTCTGCCCGGGGCACCAGTATTGCCGTCGCCAACAACATCAACACTGTTTGGACCATGGCACGCCATGCGGCTGAAAGCATCCAGAAGTTTGATGTCGTCCCCGATGACGTTCGACTTGTTCAGGATTTTCTCAAGACCGAAGTCAGCCAAAGTTTCGAGTTGATAAAGATGCTCGATCAAGGGGTCGGCGTCCACCATGCGGGTTTGTCTGATGAAATCCGTACGCTTATGGAGTGGCTCGCGGAATCCGGCCATCTGCGCGTCCTGTGCGCAACATCGACAATCGCCCAGGGTATCAATTTCCCGGTATCGTCAATCTTCCTGGCCTCCCGCTTTGTCCCGCAGGGGCGGCAGTCGGTCGAAATGTCTCCCCGGGAATTCTGGAACCTCGCTGGCCGAGCCGGACGAATCGGGCATGACAGCGTTGGTGTTGTCGGCCTTGCGGAGGGCAAGGACAGAGACGCGATAATCGATTTTGTTCGCCGCAATACCGGCGCTCTCGCCTCCCGCTTGGTTACACTCCTTGATGATCTTGCCGCCCAAGGTCAGCTCAACAATCTCGACGCCGTTCTATGGCAAGATCAGTGGGAAGATTTCCGCTGCTATGTCGCCCATCTCTGGGCGGAAAAGAAGAATCTCGACGCGGTGCTGGCGGCATCCGAACAACTTCTTCGGCAGACCTATGGCTATACGACCCTGCGCAATGACCCTACCCAGCGTGACAAAGCCGATGCTTTACTGAATGCCACGAAGAACTATGCCCGCAGGCTGGCTGATATGCCGGGGGCGGCGGAGCTGGCCGACTTGACCGGTTTTTCGCCTGAAGGGGTGCAAAAAGCGATGAGCGGCATGCGGAATCTCGAAGAGCAACTGAGGCCCGATGACTGGGCACCGGAAAGCTTGTTTGGAGATGCAGGCCGCATGGCAGATCTGTTCGGGGTCATGCTGAAGGTCCCCCAACTGAAACAGCAGCTTGAAGAAATCGGTGGTGATGGATTCGACCATGCCCATTTATCCAACATCACCCGCGACTGGGTGAATGGTGTTCGGCTGGAAGACATAGCGAAAACGTATTTTTCACAAGATAACGAGCGCTCGGAAACCGAGGCTTTTACCGATACTTGCAAGGCGATCTATCGAGCCATTGTCAATAACGGTACTTGGGGAGTATCGGCTTTGAGCCGTGTTTCGGGAATGGATTTTGAAAGGATGACAGAGGCCGAGCGCCGCCGAATCAACGCTCTGCCTGCGATGATTTATCACGGTGTCCGGACGGAAGATGCGGTGCTGATGCGGATGAATTCCGCACCTCGAAGCGTGGCCGAAAAAATCGGCTCGCTCTATCGTGATGCCCTTGGGGGCGACGAAGGTCGTTATTCTGTCGGGAAAGCACGTATTTTCTTGAAGGGTATGTCAGCAAGAGAGTGGAATCGCGCAAGGCCGGAACAGGCTCCATTAAGTGGAGCCGGTTACAAGAGAGTATGGGAGATTCTTGCCGGGGAGGGATCTTAAGGTGGCGGCTAAAATTCACTACACCGAAGACGCCCTCGTCCAGCAGACGACTGCCGAGTATCTGGAGCAACAACTCGGCTGGGAATCGGTTTATGCCTATAACACTGAGACCTTCGGGCCGGATGGCACGCTGGGACGTACGTCCGACCGCGAGGTGGTACTCACGCGCTATCTCCGGCAAAAGATCGTTGAGCTGAATCCAGGGCTACCGGACGAAGCCTATGATGATGCCTTACGTCAGGTTACGGCCACCACGGCTGCCCAGACACTGCTGGCAACGAATCGCGAAAAGCACGATCTGATTAGAGACGGTGTGCAGGTCACCTTTCGAAACGGCAAAGGCGAGAGAGTGAAACAACGGCTGCGCTTGTTCGACTTCAATGAGCCAACCAATAACCATTTTCTGTGCGTGCGAGAGCTTTGGGTTCGAGGCGATCTGTACCGCCGCCGTGCAGATATGGTGGGGTTTGTCAATGGCTTGCCGCTGCTGTTCATGGAACTGAAAAACATCAACAAGGATATTCGGGCTGCCTACGAGCGGAACTTCAAAGATTACAAGGACACTGTACCACACTTATTCCACCACAACGAATTCGTCGTCCTTGCCAACGGGGTAGACGCAAAAATAGGATCGGTGACCAGCCGATTCGAGCATTTTCAAGAATGGAAGCGTCTGGCAGAGGACGACCCTGGTGTGGTTGACATGGAGACGCTGCTCAAGGGCGTCTGTGATAAGCACAACTTCATCGACCTGCTGGAGAATTTCATTCTCTTCGACGACTCCTCCGGCGAGCCGAAGAAGATTCTGGCCCGCAATCATCAGTTTCTAGGAGTTAATCGAGCCATCGAGGCAGTGAAGGATCGCAAGAACCGCCAGGGTAAACTGGGCGTATTCTGGCACACCCAGGGCGCAGGCAAGAGCTACTCGATGGTGACATTCACCCGGAAGGTCCACCGCAAGCTCGGCGGCAACTTCACCTTCCTCATTCTGACTGACCGCGATGACCTGGACACCCAAATTTACAAGACTTTCGCTGGCTGCGGTGTAGTGAACAACGACCGTGACCCGTGTCGAGCAACCGGTGGCGATCATTTGAGTCGGCTTCTTGCCGAGCAAAAGTCGCACATCTTCTCTCTGATCCAGAAGTTCAACCAAGATGTGGGCCCGGACGCAGGGTACACGCAGCGAGATGATATCATCGTCATCACGGACGAGGCACACCGTACGCAATACGGCATACTGGCTCTGAACATGCGAAATGCTCTGCCGAACGCCAGCTATATTGGCTTCACGGGTACGCCGCTGTTCAAGGAGGATGAGATCACACGGCGGGTGTTTGGGGACTACCTCTCCACCTATGACTTCCAACGTGCGGTCGAGGACAAGGCCACTGTACCGCTCTATTACGATGCGAGGGGAGACAAACTCGGCGTGGCCGTGGGTGACTTGAACGAACGGATTGCTGCCAAGCTCGAGGAACTGGAGACCGAGGGTATCGATGTCGAGCAGCGGTTAGAGAAAGAACTCAAGCGCGATTATCACATCATCACGGCGGACAAACGGTTGGACGCAGTTGCGAGCGATTTCGTTAGACACTACTCAAAAGCGTGGGAGACCGGCAAGGCGATTCTTGTCTGCATCGACAAGATCACGTGCGTGCGGATGTATACCCTGATCACCAGATATTGGGATGAACGCATCGCTGAGTTAGAGTCTGAAAAAGGCTCAGCGGCTGACGAGCAAGAGGAGACTTATCGCTGCCGGCAGATAGCGTGGATGCGGGAAACGCGTATAGCAGTTGTCGTCAGTGAGGAGCAAGGAGAGGTCGAGACATTCCGCCAGTGGGGCATGGACATCACCCCACATCGCCGGTTAATCAAAGAGGGAATGGAACTGCCTGACTCCATGCGAAATAAGCCGCAGTTCCGCAATATGCAACGTATGGCCCTGGATGATGCCTTCAAGGCAGAGGAGCACCCATTCCGGATCGCTATCGTATGTGCAATGTGGCTGACGGGTTTTGATGTGCCATGCTTATCGACGTTGTATCTGGATAAGCCCCTCAAGGCACACACGCTTATGCAGGCGATTGCTCGTGCCAACCGGGTGAATGAGGGCAAGAACAACGGACTGATCGTTGACTACTGCGGTATCCTCAAGAACCTGCGTAAGGCTCTGGCGACGTTTGCCGGACAGGAAGACGGTGGCCGTGGAGGCCAAGGCAGTGAAACCGATCCCGCTAGACCTGAAGACGAGCTTCTGGAGGACCTGAAGGAAGCCATTGCATTTGTTCGGGGATTTCTGACCGAGCACAGAGCTTCGCTCGACGATATCATTACAAAGGCGGGTTTCGAGCGAAATGCTGCCATCATCGCTGCCAAAGAGGCGGCCAATGAAAACGACGAGACTCGCAAGCGGTTTGAGGTAATGTGCCGGGAAGTTTTCAAGAAGTTCAGAGCGTGCATCAATGTCAAAGGTATCAACACACACCGAGGCGAGTACGATGGGATCAATGTGATCTACAAAAGTCTCCAGCAGGACCGGGAAAAGGCAGACATTACCGACATCATCAGGGAACTGCAACAAGTGGTCGACGAAGTCATTGAAACCCATCCCGCCGGGGAGATCGAAGATTCCGAGACCTATGACATCAGCAAGATCGATTTTGATCGGCTCCGAAAGGAGTTTAATCGAAGTCCTGCCAAACATACCACAGTGCAGAACCTGAAACAGGCCATTGAACAGAAGCTTCAACGGCTACTGGAACAGAATCCACTTCGCACAGACTTCCAGCGTCATTATGAAGAAATCGTCGCCGACTACAATCGCGAGAAGGACAGGGTGACAATTGAAAAGACTTTCGAGGCACTTCTTCGCTTCATGGGCGACCTTGATGAAGAGGATACCCGAGCGGTGCGCGAAGGGCTCGACGAGGAATCACTGGCCATTTTCGATCTCTTGAAAAAGCCTGACCTGAGCGCATCTGATATCAAGCGAATCAAATCTGTGGCTGTCGAATTGCTGGAAACCCTCAAGGCCGAAAAGTTGCGAATCGATCACTGGCAAGACAAGGAGGCTACCCGCGATGCAGTGCGCCTCGCTATCCGAGATTTTCTATGGAGCGACAAAACAGGGTTGCCCATCGGTTCTTACACTGAGCACGAAGTGACCATGAAAGCTGAGGGTGTTTTCCTACACATATTCCGGGCATATCCGATTCTGCCATCGCCCTTCTTCGTAAGCACACCAGCCCCAAGATAACCGTACCGCTTATAACCCCAAAGAAATGCCTGACTACTGAAAGTCTTGGTTTCCTGGTCGAAAAGAAGTCCTTTCGGACTAGGATCGGCAGCCGCGCCCCAAGTTGCGCAATTTAAGCGATCCGTACTGCCAAGTGCCCGCCTAGAGCAACCGCGTAGAACTACGCAGAACCCTAGATCTTCTGTGCCACGGATCCCCAAGCCCACTACTTTTGCCACAGCCAGGTGAAAGGCTCCCTTTCCCCCTGGTCTCCTGGAGTAGCCAGTTCCTGCCCTATTCCACATGTCAATTACCTCAAAAGTGACACCACAAGCACCTGTCCCTCTTTGAATTTGGCTCATAGCGATTTCAGCGGGGGAATTTGTCCAAAAAATCCAACCTCTATTTTTCCAAGAATTTCAAGTTCATGTAAAAGAAGGTTCTTCCTTTTCTGGTTTGAAAGGCTCTTTTATGAAACAATGGTATCGTGCGATTCTGGATTGAATCTGGAATCTAACCTTAAAAACTGAATCCTGACCATTGGACTATCCGACCGATGGTCTAGGCTAGGCGAGTCTCGAAAGACAGGAATTTGTCAATTCAAGCCTGTAGAGTAGGGATTCTAACGAAACCCCACAGCGACAAAGTCCAGAGACGGCAAAAGGCTGAGGGCGCAAAGCAAGGTGCATGATTAGATAGGGGAATGGACACCCATATCGAGCATGGGTACTTGCTAGGCTGTTTGAGGGTTCACCCTAACCGTGAGCGATAGCACCCACGGGATGCCGAATAGATTCAGAACACTATCATAATATAGGACCCACAGGCGATGAGAAAAGGAATCTATGAACTGGATTCAAGATAGATTCTAGGGCTTCATAGCAGGGGCTTCACCACTCAAATATAAATTGTGAGGTGAAAAATACATGAAAACCCCTGACTATATCAAGTCCCTGGTGCAACCCGTGCCCCAAAAGTCCGCCGGTCGCAAGGTATGGTCTATCGATCTGGAAACGGTCTGGCTTCCGTTCTTTACTGCCAGCAACGTACAAGGCGATACCCATCTGTCCAGAGAATCCCTTGGTGCTCCTTTGCGCCTGCAACGCGAGAAGGATGGAACGCCGAAGTTCTCCCAGAATGGCCGACCCGTGATCCGCGTCAATGCCGAACTGAACCAGCAAATCCGGTTCGCACGCGAGAACATGGTCGCCCAAATGCTGAACTTTGCGGTCAAGGTCCAGAAACAGAGTCCTGAAGAGTTCAAGACCGAAGTAGAGGCATGCCAAGAGGCCGGTCGCCCGATCATCGAGAAGGACAATACCGATATCCAGCTAGCGGTCATCGAAGCGGCCAAAAAGGCCAGGCTGGCCGAAGAGATGGAGAAAGCGGCCAGCGATGCGGTCAACAACGCCGAAGGTGACGCCTCAGGCAAAGAGCTGGAAGTAGCTATAGCCTGATGACCCCTGAAGCCCCTGCCATCAAGCCCTAGAATCGAAAGGTGGTGACTCATGGTTTTACCGCTATGGGCTACCCCTGAGAGACGCCAGGTGCTGATTGATATCGCCCTCCGGTCGCAAGGTGCTTGCACCCTCTGTTACAAGCCGCCGGAAGCCCTCTACCTGAACATGTTCCTGAACGGGTTTCTCAAGCTGAAGCTGAGCGACGTGCTCGATGAGGACGGCGACAAAACCAAGGCGGCGTGCTACTACTGTGAGCATCATTACCATAACGACACCCACAAGCTCATACGCGAATGGCAAGAGGATGATCGGGCAGAACGCGCCGAACAGCTCCGCCTTGAACGGCAACTGCTTCGCCAGACCCCCGATCTAACCGGATGGGGGCAGCGGTTCGATCCGATACAGCGCGAACAGTTCCTGCTGGACAGGTCGCCCTATTACCCCGAAGGTTTCGGTATCAGCACTCTGACGTTCAAGCGGATAGCCCGGATCAGGATTCCCAGCGCTTACACTCGCTTGCATGTGGACTTACCTTCACAGAAGCTGAGTCGCAACAAGCGAAAGAAACTCAGAAGAGCCCAAATCAACTCTGACCGCGAAATGGTTGACAGTCTTTGCCAGTCGGCAGTGGATGACTACTGGCAAAACCTTCCCTAAGCATAACCATCGCCTCCGATGAAAAGAACCTTCACTCGCAAGAGTGGGGGTTCTTTTTGTATTTACCCCAAGGATTCACGCGGTACAGAACCGCGAAAGGAGAGAGTTTATGACGACTCAACAACGCAACTTCCCTATGGGCAAACTGGTTTGGACGCGGGGTGTGAATGATAGGGTCGCCGAGGACGCAAAGTTCTCCAAGCTGGTGATCGAGAGCTTGAAAAGGCACTCCAGGGGCGACTGGGGCGAGCTCTGCCAGGAGGACAAAGAAACCAACGAAAGCGCCCTCCTTGAGGGCGGACGGCTCTTTTCCGCCTATGAGCAAGGAGGGTTGCCCAAGATCTGGATCATCACGGAATGGGACCGATCGGCAACGACGGTGCTTTTCCCGGATGAATATTGAGAGAGGAGGCAAATCCATGTCACAGAGGGAAGAATCAACCCCAACCTCGCCGTCTACCTGCATGCGTCTTTGCGGGCGGAAGGATCCGGACATCATGTGCCTGGTGGTACAAACCTGCCCGATAGCGGTGAGCGCAGCAGCGCGATCTGCGACCGGCGACCATCTGAGAACCATCGTCGCTGAAATCAGAGCAGGTGATCATGTACCCCAGTAAATATCCGTACTATCCCCCGACCAGAGGGCCGTACTATTTCTGGCAACGCAGTGAGTGCCGGGGATGGATCACAGATACACCAGAGTCGATGTTCGGATTCATTCCGAAGGGTACTACCATCATCGCCAAGGTGCAAAATATCGGCGACTGGCCCACGTTTGATGCCAACGGCCGTCTCCTGGCCGGCTCATGGCGGCTGCTGCAGGCGGCCGAGGCGATCCTGGCGCTCATCGGCGATGGCGATCTGCCGGACAACGGGGAGCTCAGCGGCGCCGCGATCTGCGACCAACTGAAATACGCCGTTGCCGAAATAAAAGGAGGATCCCGATGACAACCAGTAAACACTCTGGACGAATAGAGGTCAAGAAAGGCCGGCAGGCGGTCGCTGACGCTGCAGCGGCCTATCGCTCCGCCTAGGAGGCCGCCTGCAAACACGATGGGATTGACCCGGACTCCAAGTTTGTCGTGTTTTCCGACGACAACCCCTTCGTTCAGTTCATCGGCCCGGCGCTGAGGCGCTATATAGAAACAAGGGATGCTTACCAGGCCGGCGGGTATGTCGGACTCAACCTGGGAAGAAGATGAAGGAGGTCTTATGAAAGAGCAATATGACTTGAAATGGCTCAACGATCCCGGCCATGGATGGCTTGAGGTACCTCGCTCCGTGGTGAACGAGCTGGGGATATCCAAACAGATAACCAGCTTCAGCTATCAACAAGGGGACCAGATCTATCTGGAGGAAGACTGCGATGCGTCCCTCTTCCTCGACACCTGCGAGAAGCGCGGAATCAAGATCACCACCTGGGAAACCCACCATGACGATGACCGGGTGCGAAACATGGACTGCTATTCTCCATCCTGAGGTAAATCATGCGCCGGGCAACCCCCATTTCGTGGACGTAGCCGCTGCAGAGCGCATCTACCGCTCGTATCACCGCTAAAGGAGGACCTACATGCTTCCGGAACACCTGTCCGAGTCGTGCGCCTTCCCGTGTAATTCCAAGCCCTTTCTGGAGCGCATCCGCG